>NZ_RCOB01000075.1:0-27488 GCF_004307665.1 Pseudomonas sp. Sample_16 | reverse complement strand
GATCAGTGCTCACCCCATCAGGAGTTTCCATGACCATCAAATACCCAGAACCCGACCTGACGTACCTGCAAAAAGTCCTGCTGGAAATGCTCGCCATTCCCAGCCCCACCGGGTTCACCGACACCATCGTGCGCTACGTCGCCGAACGCCTGGAAGAGCTGGGCATTCCCTTCGAAATGACTCGACGCGGCACCATCCGCGCGACCCTCAAGGGCAAGAAAAACAGCCCCGACCGCGCCGTATCCGCGCACCTGGACACCATCGGCGCGGCGGTACGGGCCATCAAGGATAACGGTCGCCTGACCCTTGCCCCTGTCGGGTGCTGGTCCAGCCGTTTTGCCGAAGGCAGCCGGGTCAGCCTGTTCACCGACAACGGCGTGATTCGCGGTAGCGTGTTGCCCTTGATGGCATCCGGGCACGCCTTCAACACGGCCGTGGACGAAATGCCGATCAGTTGGGATCACGTCGAACTGCGCCTCGACGCCTACTGCGCGACGCGTGCCGATTGTGATTCGCTGGGCATCAGCGTCGGCGATTTCGTCGCCTTCGACCCACTCCCGGAATTCACCGAAAGCGGTCACATCAGCGCCCGCCACCTCGATGACAAGGCCGGGGTAGCGGCGCTGCTGGCGGCGTTGAAAGCCATCGTCGACAGCGGTGAAGAATTGCTGATCGACTGTCATCCGCTGTTCACCATCACCGAAGAGACCGGCAGCGGCGCGGCGGCGGCATTGCCGTGGGACGTCAGCGAATTCGTCGGCATCGACATCGCACCGGTCGCCCCGGGCCAGCACTCCAGCGAACACGCCGTGAGCATCGCGATGCAGGATTCGGGCGGACCGTACGACTACCATTTGTCACGACATCTGCTGCGCCTGGCCAGCGATAACGACTTGCCCGTACGCCGTGACCTGTTCCGCTATTACTTCAGCGATGCGCACTCGGCAGTCACCGCGGGGCATGACATCCGCACCGCCCTGCTCGCCTTCGGCTGCGACGCGACCCATGGCTACGAACGCACCCACATCGACAGCCTTGCGGCCCTGAGTCGCCTGCTCGGTGCCTACATCCTCAGCCCACCGGTCTTCGCCAGCGATGCCCAACCCGCCACGGGGTCACTTGACCGCTTCAGTCATCAGATCGAGCACGACACCCAGATGGAAAGCGATACGCGGGTGCCGTCAGTGGACAGCCTGGTGGGACAGCGCAACGACAATTAGCGATCCTGCAGCAGCTCCTGCTGGTGATGTGTTGCCAACCGCCGTAGCATCGCGCCATTGATTGATCCGAGGTGCCTATGCTGATCCCCCACGACCAACTTGAAGTCGACACCCTCACCCGCCTGATCGAGGATTTCGTGACCCGTGACGGCACCGACAATGGTGATGACACGCCCCTGGAGACCCGCGTATTGCGGGTCCGCCAGGCATTGACCAAGGGCCAGGCGCTGATCGTCTTCGACCCGGAAAGCGAGCAATGCCAGCTCATGCTCAAGCACGACGTGCCCAAACATCTATTCGACTGATTTTTTCTGTTTGGGCAGCTTGCGCTTGATGCGCTCGTAAACCTCCGAGCGATGCACATTGACCTCTCTCGGCGCTTCGACACCGAAACGCACGTTATTGCCGTTGACGGCGACGACGCGTATGGAAATGTTGTCGCCGATGGAAATCAATTCGCCCACTACGCGGCTGAGTACAAGCATGGCCTTGGTCCTTTCAGGTTTACCGAACCTTGAAGATGCCCGGCGCAGGCTTGGCCTTCAAGGCAGTAGCGGCAATCCAGACTGAACCTACAGCCAGCGGCCAACACACTGACGGAAACGTCTTACAGTGCAGCGCAAAGCAAGGCCCGTTTCAGGAGGCGGAAAATCGCGGGCCGAACAGGATGATGCTGGCGCCAATCACGCATAACGCCACCCCGAGCCAGTCCGAGCCCAGCGGACGAATCCGTTCAACCACCGCCAGCCAGCCGATCGAGGCGATGATGTAGATGCCACCGTAGGCGGCATAGGCACGACCGGCATAGGTCGATTCAATGCGGGTCAGCAACAGGGCGAACAACGTCAGGCTGAGCAGCGCCGGCACGATCCACCAGACGCTTTTACCCTGGCGCAACCACATCCAGAAGGCGAAGCAACCGGCGATTTCGAACAGCGCGGCCAGGAAGAACCACAGATAGTTGAGCATGCGAACGTCTCATGAGAGTGGCCGATGGCGGCCACCCTAACGATGCCATCGCTCGCCGGCAAGTTCAGCCTGCGGTTTGCTTGGCCTTGGCGCGCATCTTGTCAGCCATCAGCGTCATTTCGTTGTAGAGCAATTGCGGGTTCTTCTGCTTCAGTGCCCAGGCCATACGACCCTGCTCGTGGGGCAGAATCATGAATTCGCCGGCACCGACTTGCTGATAGATGTAGTCGGCGATGTCAGCGGCGCTGATCGGCGAACTTTCCAGCAACTTGCCAACCTGGGCTTTCATGGCCGGGGTCGGACCACGGAAAGAGTCCAGCAAGTTGGTCTGGAAGAATGACGGACATACCACGTGCACGCCGACTTCCTGTTGAGCCAGTTCGATCAGCAGACTCTCGGACAATGCCACCACACCCGCCTTGGCCACGTTGTAGTTGCTCATGGCCGGGCCTTGCATCAACGCTGCCATCGACGCGATGTTGATGATCTTGCCTTTGCTTTTTTCCAGCAGTGGCAGGAATGCCTTGCAGCCCTTGACCACACCCATGAGGTTTATCGCGATCTGCCAGTCCCAGTCCTCGAGGGACAGTTCGCTGAAGAACCCACCCGACGCCACGCCTGCGTTGTTGACAATGACATCTATGCCACCGAGTTTCTCTTCGCAAGCCTGGGCGAACGCAGTCAGCTGGCTGTAATCGCGGACATCGCAACGCTGGATGAAACCGTCGCCGCCCGCTTCGCGTACCTGTTTCAGGGTTTCCTGCAGGCCGGGCTCACTGACGTCCGACAAGGCCATCTGCCAGCCTTCACGCGCCCAGCGCAGCGCGATTTCGCGACCCAGGCCAGAGCCTGCACCAGTGATCATCATGCGATTTTGCATAGCAAACAGCCTTGTTGTTCCGGGGAAGATGCGTCGAGTGTAGCGAAGGATATTGCGCGACCCACGCTCCATCAGATTGCTGAATGGCATGAGCAAACCGTCGGAAGGGCTGCATCAACTAACTAAAAAGAATTGGAATTGGCTTTGTTTCGAAAAACAGCAAAAAAACTTGGAATTTTCTTTCAAGCGCCATGGTCGGAAGTTTTAAGCGGCTCGAATTAATGGCATTCCCGCTGACTGATAACGGCAAAGTCATTCCTGAACTCTTACAGCAAGGAAACAGACATGGGCACAATTCTACTCATCATTCTGATTTTGTTACTGATCGGTGGTCTGCCGGTCTTCCCGCACTCCAGAAGTTGGGGTTATGGCCCGTCCGGTATCATCGGCGTGGTGTTGGTGGTGATCATTATTCTGTTGTTACTCGGCAAGATATGACGATTTAATCGGCAAAAAAAAGAGGCCTTTTCCAAGGCCTCTTTTTTATTGCGTCAGCGTTTAGTCCGGCGTGCCGTCCACCACACCAGCCGTGTTATCGATCAGGCTTTTGGTCGCTGTCTGCAGGAACGCTTCCAGCTTGGTCTTCAACTCGGCGGTGCGTGGTGCATCCGGTATAACCTCGGCGCGCGGTTTGGCGCCCAGTTCGTACTGATACATCTTCGGCGCCATGTCCTTGTCCTTCGGCAATACCAGAATCTGGTCAGCCGTGATGATGGCCGTGGTCTGTTCACTGCCGGACGGCTTGATCACGCCAAAACCGGTGTCACCTTCAGGCAGGTTGAGCAGGTCGCGGCCCCAGCACTGATGACGCACTTCGCCACCGAGACGCCCCATGATGGTCGGTACGATGTCGATTTGCGTACCCACTGTGTGGCTCAGCGTGCCGAACTTTTCCTGGATGCCAGGGGCAATCAGCAGCATCGGTACGTTGAAGCGCCCCAGGTCCATCTCGGTGATCTGCCGCTCGTTGCCAAACCCGTGGTCGCCAACGACGACGAACAGGGTTTCCTTGAAGTACGGCTCTTTGCGCGCCTGCTCAAAGAACTGACCCAACGCCCAGTCCGAGTAACGCATGGCGGTCAGGTGCTCGTTCAGGCTGCCACGATCAGTTACGGGTTCGACCGGCAATGGCGTTGGCAAGGCGTAAGGGGTGTGGTTGGACAGGGTTTGCAGCAACGCATAGAACGGCTTCTTGTCCTTGCCGTCCCGGGCTTTCAGCTCAACCAGACCACGGTCGAACATGTCCTGGTCAGACACGCCCCACGTCGGATCGGAGAACACCGGGTTGACGAAGTCGTTACGCCCGATGAAGTTGGTCATGCCCTGGTTGCTGAAGAACCCTGACTGGTTATCCCAGGCGAAGTCACCGTTGTAGACATAAACGTCGTCGTAGTCACGAGCGCTGAGCAACTGCGGCAAGCCCGACAACTTGTGGCTGCCTTCCGGGGTCTGCATCAGGTATTCGAAACCCGGCAGGTTGGGAAAGCACGCCATGGTGGCAAACATGCCCTGGTGGGTGTGGGTACCGTTGGAGAAGAAGCGGTCGAACAACAGGCCTTCCTTCGACAATTTGTCAAGGTAAGGCGTGATGTTGCCCGGGGCGCCCAAGGCACCCACCGAATGACCGGCCATGCTTTCCATCAGGATCACGACGACGTTCTTGATCGGCAGGGTCTTGTCGGTTGGCGGCGTGTAATCACGACGTACGGCGGCGGTTTCGCCATCCACCAGTTTGTCGTCCTTCATCACCAGCATGTCGCGCACGGTCTGCTGCGCCATGGGTTGCGGCAACGTGGCTTTCCAGATGTTGTCGCGATCCTCGGACATGCGGCTCTTCGCCGCCGCCACCAGGGAAAGCGTGCCGTTGAGGCCCAATTGGTTGGCAAAGTTGGAGTCGGTGGTGTACACATCGCCCCAGCGCATCGGCGGGCCTTGGCGCAAGGTGCCACGGGCTGCGACCACGCAGATCAGCAGGCAGACCACGAAGACCATGAGGCGTGCGTACCAAGGTGCAACCTGGCGCGTACTGATGCTGCCGCCGCTGAACGGGCCACGAGGCCGGGTCGCCCGGTCCGCGCCCTTGAACGCCAGGCTCAGGAGCCAGGTGCCAACGGCCCAGGCCAACAGGTAGCGAACCACCGGAAAACCATACCAGAGCATGCTCATCACGGTTTTCGGGTCTTCCTTCACGTACTGGAAGACCAGGCCGTTGAGGCGCTGGTGGAACTCTCGGTAGAAGTCCATCTCCATCAGGCCCAGGAACAACGCAATGCTGGACGCAATGGTCAGCCATAGGCGAAAGAACCCGCGTGCAGCCATGGCCCGCGCACTGAACAGCGCCAGGATCAACGGGATACTGAGGTAGACCACCAGCCGCAGGTCGAAACGCAGACCGTTGGAGAACGCTTCGACAAAGGTCGAGGCCGGTGTATCGAGGATCATTTCGCGGTTGTAGACCAGCAGCGCAAGGCGCAATGCGGAAAACATCACCATCATCACCAAGGCGCACAGCAGCGTGTAGGCCAGATGCGATTTGACGGTCGGTTGCAGCAGGCGACTCGAAGCTCGCTGCTGACTCAGGGCGTCCGGGATTGCCATGTCGTTTTAGGACCCATTGGAAGTTGAAGTTTCAAAGTACAGCGGCGCCTTGCCCTCTTTTGGCCAATTCCTGGCTCCGGGGCTTGCGCGGTGCGCAAATGTTGCACGATCAACGGCGGCAATGCCATTGATTACTCTTCTGTCATTTCGACGCGGGCGAATTGTCTTGGAGGCGTTGTGAAAATTTTGTGCAACGCATATCTGGAAACACAATAAAGGTTTCGAGCTGAATGCAGGCTGCAATGGCGACTGACGGGCTAATGACGTATTTCCTGTAGGAGCACAGCTTGCTGGCGATGGCGGAGTGTCAGGCATCATGGATGTTGAACGTGCCGCCGTCATCGCCGGCAAGCCGTGCTCCTACAGGTGTTGAGGTGGCCGCCGTTTTTGGGCTCGGCGCCCCCCCCTGCAGATCGGCGACAGCAAGCGCCGCGTTTTACTTCTCGGCGCGGGCCTTGAGATTTTTCAGCGTATTGAACGGCGCGTCCACTACGAACTTGTTCGCTACCATCGATGGAACGCTGCCTCCCGGCTCGGTGTGCACCTGGTAGGTCACTTCGATCTGATCACCCTTGGGAACGAATTTCCAGAAACCGTCGATCCTGGCGACGCGCACAAAGCCTTTTTCTTCAGGAAGATAGGTTGGCACGCCCTCGAGCTTGCGGGTCAGGCTGCCATCGGCACCTTCGATGGTGGTGACATGCAACACCGAGTCACGCGGGGTCACCGGCCATGGCGTATTGAATTGGGTGTAGGTCCAGCTCTGATCGCCTTCGTGCTTGAGCAACTTCTGGCTCTTGCACTCGTGAATCCAGGCGCAGGCACCCGGTACGTCTTCCTGCAGCGCGCGCAACTTGGCCATTGTGGTCTTCATCAGGGTCACACCCTGGTAGGCCTTGTAGTCGGAACCCGCCACTTCACTCAGGGAGACCTTGATGCCGTCTTCGTTCTTGGCGACTTTCCAATCTTCGGCCTGTGCAACCGAGGTGGCCAATACAGCCGTCAAACCACACAGCACAGCGATACGATGCAGCGAACCCATAATGTTATTCCTTATTGTTGAAATTCCGTTCGTTGACACATTACGCCGCCGTCATCTGCTCCCACCAGCCAATCAGCCTGATCGCTTCTTCACTGCTGCTGCCACACACCTCGACGTCGGCCTCGAAGGCCGAACACACGGCCGGGCGCTCCGGTTTGCCGAAAATATTGCACAGATTGTCGGCAGACAATTGCAGGCAGCGCTCCCCCGCGGCTTTGCCTTGTGGCATTCCGGGAATCGGCGAACTGATGGAAGGGGCAATGCAACAAGCGCCACAGCCCTCACGGCATTTCATGACGACAAGCACCTCACGACGAGCAATGTATAAAAGGACGGGGCACAGAGTAACCGCTAAAACAGTTGTTTTAAATTACCCGTCCATGGGTTTTTACCCGAACGGAGGCGTGACCGCCCAGTCTCCGACAAAGCGTCTGCCCTGCGGGTTGCGAATAGAGTCGACTTATCGCTTGAACTCAAACTCCAGCGCCGCGCCGTCGACTTCATGGCGTACTTCATTACGCAATTGCAACTGCATTTCGTTACTGATCAAACGACCGTTGAGCTGGAACTGGCTGCTTTTGTCACCGAACATTTGTGGTAACACAGGTTCGCGCTTAGGCAACGGCACAGTGCCGACGGGATCAAGCTCCTCAACCATATCCTTGGGCAGGCTTAGATCCAGGTTGGCTGAAGGAAGTTGGGTTTTCACCACTTCACTGGCCTGTTTCGACTTGGATGCAATCGGCGGGCGCTTTTTCACCGCCGCCGTTTTCTTCTGGACCGGTGCAGTTTTTTTCGCGGGCGCCGCTTTTTTCGTTGAAGTGCTCGCTGCCGGCTTTTCTTGAACAGAAGCGGCCAGAACGAATACCGGCTGAGCGCTGATGAACAGGCAGATCAACAAACAGGTGGTAGAAAAAATCGATTTCATGGATCCAACGGCGCACATCGCGCAATCGACAGCGGGGCCATATGCTCTCCTGTTGCAGGCGCCATGACAAGCGTGGGCAGGATTAACCTGCCCGCCACATCAAAAGCCGCCGGCCATCTCCTGGCAAAGCTGTGTGGCCAGCATGCCCAGGGTCATCAATGCGCGCTCGGCCTCGCGGTTCCATGGGATCCCGCAGTTGAGACGGATACAGTGATTGAATTGCTCGGTGTTACTGAAAATCAGCCCCGGCGCGATGCTGATGCCTTGCTGCAACGCACGCACGTGCAATTCCTGGGTGTTGACCCGCCCTGGCAGACTCACCCACAAAATGAAGCCGCCCGTCGGCCGCGTCATTTGCGTGCCCTCGGGGAAGTACTGCTGCACCGCGAGCTGGAAGGCGCTGAGGTTCTTGCGGTACTCCTGGCGGATGTAGCGCAAATGGCGGTCGTAACCGCCATTTTCCAGATAAGCGGCAATGCCCATCTGCGTGACGCTGCAGGCCGAGTGGGTGCTGAATGTCTGCAACCGCTGAATTTCCTGTTGGTACTTGCCGGCGATCATCCAGCCAATGCGCACGCCCGGTGACAGGGTCTTGGAGAAACTCGAACAGTAGATCACCCGATCCAGGCGGTCATAGGCCTTGAGGGATTTGGTGCGCCCCTGTTCGAACATCAATTCGCCGTAGATATCATCCTCGACAATCTGGATATCGAAGTCCGACGCCAGGCGCAGCAGCTGCTTCTGCCGCTCCTCGGGCATGGTGCCACCGAGCGGATTACTCAGGCGGGTGGTCAGTACCAGGGCCTTGATCGACCATTGGTTGGCCGCCAGTTGCAGGGCCTCGAGACTCATGCCGGTGGACGGGTCGCTAGGGATTTCGATGACTTTGAGGCCCAGCAGGTCGGCCAATTGCAACAGACCGTAGTAAGTCGGTGACTCGGCGGCAATCAGATCGCCGGGCCGGGTCAGCACCCGCAGAGACATCTGCAAGGCGTCAACGCAACCGTGGGTGATAACCACTTCCGAAGGATCGACCACCACACCGGCATCGCGCATGCGGATTGCCACCTGTCGGCGTAACGGTTCGAAACCGGGACTGAACATGTAGCTGAACGCGCGAGGACTATGGAATCGGGTGACTTTGGCCAATTGCTGATGCAGTGCCCGTACCGGCAGATAATCGACACTCGGCACAGCGGCGCCCAAAGGGAACACACCTTCGCGGCGCGATTCGACCAACACCTGCTGGATGATACTGCTGCGCGTAACCAGACCCGGACGCTCGACCCGGGCGATATCCGGGGTTGGCGCGGTCAGGGCCGGCGTCTGGTGCACGTAGTAACCGGACTGCGGCCGGGCGCGGATCAGGCCCTGATCCTCGAGATTGGCGTACGCCTGCAAAACCGTGGCATGGCTGACATTGAGCTGCGAGCTCATCTTGCGCACCGAAGGCACGCGCTCGCCGGGTTGATAGACACCACGGCGGATGTCTTCTGCCAGCTGTTGAGCAATACGTTGGTAGAGCAAGAGATTGGTCATGACGCAGCACTCGATTTCACGGGCATTTTATTCTTGTGTGAAACAATACCGGAACAGTTTGGAAGTGTACTGGGACAGTTGTCACAATAGTCGACAGTACAGTGCAGTGTCAGCAAAAACTGTACTGTTTTTGCGGGGTATCTGGCAGGCATAAAAAAACCCGGCGCTGTCTGGCAGGCCGGGCTTTCCAGTAACGCAACCCTTTAGCGGGCGGCGCCGAGCTGGCCCTTTTCGTCGGAGAACACAATTTCCACCCTGCGGTTCTGCGCACGGCCCCTTTCGGAGGCGTTCGCATCTACCGGGTATTCATCGCCATAACCTTCGACTTTGATCCGTTTGTCATCGATGCCCAGGTCCATCAACACATCAGCGACCGATTGCGCACGGTCACGGGACAGCTTGAGGTTTTCCTGTTTGCCGCCGGTACTGTCGGCATAGCCTTCGATGCGCACGACGCGTTTGGGGTTGAGCTGCAGGAACTGCACGATCTTCAACACTACGCGGTTGGCGGAGCTCTTCAGCTCTGCCTGACCGGTATCGAACAGCACATCGCCCAGGGTCATCACCAGGCCACGGTCAGTCTGCGTCGTGGCCAAGGCCACGATCTGCTCTTCAAGCCATTTGCCCTGCTGCTGCACACTGAGCAGCTTGGATTCGCGCAAGGCCAATTGCAGACGCTGACGCTCCAGTTCGAGCTTGGCTGCACGCTCTTCGTTAAGCACCTGATTGGTGTGCTCGCGGGCAATTTCGCTGTAGCGCTGGCTCAGATACGCGTAATGCACCACGTCAGAACCACTGCCCCAGTAAGTGGACAGACGGTCGGCACGTGCCAGGGATTCACCGGCACGAATCACATCCTTGGGCGCGATTCGCAGCACATTGGAGTCTTCCTTGACCTTCTGGAAATCGCTACCGGCCTGCTGCAACGCCGCCTCGCTGTGCTGACCGGCGCAACCGTAGAGGCTCGCGCATCCAGCCAGAATCAAACCACCGAGCACTGTTGACTTGAGGTTCATTGGGCATCTCCCAACTGCTTGCGCAGACGAGTGATGCGGGTGTTGAGTACGTCCAACTGTTCCTCGCTCTTGAGGGTCAAGACCCGAGCCTCAGCCAGACGCGCATCCAGTTCGGCCTGCTCGGCCCGCATCCGCGCATTCTTGTAGGACTGGTCGTCCATGCTGCCCTTGGCTCGCTTGAACTTGTCTTGCGCCAGTTTCATTTCCGGCACGTCGTCGGCCGTTGCGCCCACAGCCTTGGCTTGTTCGAGCGCCTGTTCGGTGAGGCGCATTTGTTCATTCGGCGCCGGATCGGCTGCACAACCCGCCAGAGCCAGAATGGCCAGGGCAGCGAAAAGAGGTCGAATACTCACTAAAAATCCCTACAGTTTTGGGGCGCTGACAGGTTGTTTCTGCCGTTGAGAACGTTGAGCGTTCCAGCGCTCGATATTGCGCAACAGCACAGCCTCCGTCAGCCCGGACGCGGGCAATTCTGTCATCTTTTTGGCCAGCTGTCCGCGCAACCAGGGATCGTTGCATGCCGAGTTATGGGAAACCGCCAGAAACAGCCCGGGTCTGTCGACCGGTTGCGCTCGGCCGATCAGGTCGTTGGCCATGCCCAATGTCTGCGCCATCGCCATGCCGGAGTAACGTCCGGCCAGGACAAATTCCACCTCGCCCAGCAGTAGTTTCTGAAAGGCCTGAGTCAAATTGGCTGTGCGGGTAAGCGTCAATTTCTGCTCGGCAAATGTGCCAAAAGCCTGGGTCAAGCGAGACTTTTCCGACAAAGCGCCAGGATGCCCTTGCAGGTCCTGCACGTCGTTGTAGACCAGTGGCGAATCTTTGCGGGTCCAGACCAGATAATCGTTTTCCAGCAAGGGTGGATGAATGTAATCCAGGGACTCCAGTTCACTGACTGTCAATGGAGCGTCGGCCAGCATATCCATGCGACCACTGCGAACTTCATCCAGCGCCTGTGAACGTTTGCCGGCGTAAAGCACCTCGACCTTGATGCCCAACTCCCCTGCCACTTGCTGCAAAAGATCGACACTTGCGCCGATCAGATGTTTGGGGTTTTCCGGGTCTTGCCACAGATACGGCGGCGCATCGGGGCTACCGGTCACAACCAGGCGCTCGCACTTGCCTGCTGCTACGGACAGCGTGGGCAACAGCGCCAAACCCAGCAAACTCCACGCGAGACGCAGATCCATGGCAATGCACTCCGGTTAAGACCGTTTATATCCTGTAGGAGCGAGCCCGCTCGCGATGGTCTCAAATGCACCGCGTGTATCCAGGATCGCCACGTCATCGTTGACGTCCATCGCGACGGTGCGACGATTCGACAGGCTCGCTTCTACAGGGCAAAAATACAAAAAAAAAGCCCGACCAAACGGTCGGGCTCTTTATAAGTGAAGCGGCCGGATTAGACCAGCTTCTCCAGCTCAGGGATGGCTTCGAACAAGTCCGCCACCAGACCGTAATCGGCCACCTGGAAGATCGGCGCTTCTTCGTCCTTGTTGATCGCAACGATCACTTTGGAGTCTTTCATGCCGGCCAGGTGCTGGATCGCGCCGGAGATACCGACGGCGATGTACAGCTGTGGCGCAACGATCTTGCCGGTCTGGCCGACCTGCATGTCGTTGGGTACGAAACCTGCGTCGACCGCGGCGCGCGAAGCACCAACGGCAGCGCCCAGCTTGTCGGCCAGGGCGTACAGGTGTTTGAAGTTGTCGCCGTTCTGCATGCCGCGGCCGCCGGAAACGACGATCTTGGCAGCGGTCAGTTCCGGACGATCGGACTTGGCCAGCTCTTCGCCGACGAAGCTGGAGATGCCAGCGTCGTGAGCAACAGCAACCGCTTCAACGGCAGCCGAACCACCCTCAGCGGCAACCGGGTCGAAACCGGTGGCACGCACGGTGATCACTTTCACTGCAGCGTTCGATTGAACGGTCGCGATGGCGTTACCGGCGTAGATCGGACGCTTGAAGGTGTCGGCGCTTTCTACCGAAATGATCTCGGAGATCTGGTCAACGTCCAGTGCAGCGGCAACGCGCGGTAGGATGTTTTTGCCGTTGGAAGTGGCGGCAGCCAGGATGTGGCTGTAGCCCTTGCCAAGCTCTGCGACCAGTGGAGCAATGTTTTCCGGCAGCTGATGCGCGTAAGCGGCGTTGTCAGCGTTCAGGACTTTGCTCACGCCTGCGATTTTCGCAGCGGCTTCAGCCACGGCGCCAGCGCCTTGGCCTGCAACCAGCACGTGGATGTCGCCGCCGATTTTGGCAGCGGCAGCAACGGTGTTCAGCGTGGCCGGGGCCAGCACTTTGTTGTCGTGTTCAGCAATAACCAAGATAGTCATTTAGATTACCTTCGCTTCGTTTTTCAGTTTCTCGACCAGTTCAGCCACCGACTTGACCTTGATACCCGCGCTGCGTGCAGCAGGCGCTTCGACTTTCAGGGTCTTGTTGGTGGAGGCGGTGGAAACGCCCAAAGCGTCCGGAGTCAGCGTCTCGAGAGGCTTCTTCTTGGCTTTCATGATGTTTGGCAGGGACGCGTAGCGCGGCTCGTTCAAACGCAGGTCGGTGGTGACGATGGCCGGCAGTTTCAGGGAAACCGTCTGCGCGCCGCCGTCGATTTCGCGGGTCACGGCAACGCTGTCGCCCGACACTTCAACTTTCGATGCGAAGGTGCCCTGACCGTAGCCGCTCAATGCAGCGAGCATCTGGCCAGTCTGGTTGTTGTCGCTGTCGATCGCTTGCTTGCCAAGGATCACCAGCTGAGGCTGTTCCTTGTCGACAACCGCTTTCAACAGTTTGGCAACAGCCAGGGAAGTCAGATCTTCGGCGGATTCGACGAGGATGGCACGGTCGGCACCCAGAGCCAGCGCGGTGCGCAGTTGCTCCTGAGCGGTGGACGGGCCGACGGAGACGACGACGATTTCAGTCGCAACACCCTTCTCTTTCAGGCGTACGGCTTCTTCCACGGCGATCTCGCAGAATGGGTTCATCGACATCTTGACGTTGGCAAGATCGACGCCGGAATTGTCCGCCTTGACGCGAACCTTGACGTTGTAATCCACAACGCGTTTGACAGCTACAAGAACCTTCATGGATTCCTCGTTACTCTCCGGTGAAAAGAAAGTCGCCTAGGCGAACCTGGCGGTTGATGCTCATCGGGCGCAAGGGCACCTCCAAAAACGCCGGCAAAAAGTGTCAAGTGAGCATCGCTCACGATGTAGATGACCGTTCGTCAGCAGTGACTGACGAGTCATTCAATATCGCGGCGTGTAAACTGCGCGCCAATCCCGCGCGGCGCATCACTTGCCCAGGCCATCGCCCTGTCTTTAGAGGTGCTCTTGAAACCAACATTCAGCCTACGGCGAGCGCAAAACCGCCCGTATCTTGACCGGAACACCTATTCCGGTCAATACGGCAAAATAGCCGTTCATAAGCCGCGTGACTTTGATTTCTCTGGGTTTGAGCCATTTCAAACAAACGTTTGTATTGGACCCTGAGAGTGGTGTAGATATAATGCGCCACCCAAAGAGAAAGGTGGTCACTCGATTGTCCTCTCCCGACGTTACGCCGGGATTCAAGGATGCGACACCTAACCTCCAAAATTAGAAAAAAACTGTTGAGCCTTGAGTAGGAGATAGCCTGTGGAACGCGAATACATGGAATTCGACGTGGTCATCGTCGGTGCCGGCCCCGCTGGTCTTTCCGCCGCCTGCCGCTTGAAGCAGAAGGCTGCGCAAGCCGGTAAGGAAATCAGCGTCTGCGTGGTCGAAAAAGGCTCCGAAGTCGGTGCTCACATTCTCTCCGGTGCCGTGTTTGAACCACGCGCCCTGAACGAACTGTTCCCGGACTGGAAAGAACTCGGCGCGCCGCTGAACACGCCCGTCACCCGCGACGACATCTTCGTTCTCAAGAACGCTGAAAGCGCGCAGAAAATTCCTGACTTCTTTGTGCCCAAGACTATGCACAACGAAGGCA
This sequence comes from Pseudomonas sp. Sample_16, assembly GCF_004307665.1. NCBI lineage: Bacteria > Pseudomonadati > Pseudomonadota > Gammaproteobacteria > Pseudomonadales > Pseudomonadaceae > Pseudomonas > Pseudomonas sp. Sample_16. Next base: position 13,331 of record NZ_RCOB01000075.1, on the reverse strand, counting down.
ACTACATCATCTCCCTGGGCAACCTGTGCCGCTGGCTGGCCCAGCAGGCCGAGAACCTCGGGGTGGAAATCTACCCGGGCTTCGCGGCTCAGGAAGCGTTGTTCGATGAAAACGGCGTGGTTCGCGGGATCATCACCGGTGACCTGGGCGTTGACCGCGAAGGTCAGCCCAAAGAAGGCCTGTACACCCCGGGGATGGAACTGCGTGGCAAATACACGCTGTTCGCCGAAGGCTGCCGTGGCCACATCGGCAAGCAACTGATCAAGCGTTTCAATCTGGACAGCGATGCCGACGCCCAGCACTACGGCATCGGCCTGAAAGAAATCTGGGAAGTCGACCCGGCCAAGCACCAGCCAGGCCTGGTGGTGCACACCGCCGGTTGGCCGATGGACATCATGGGCACCGAAAACACCGGTGGCTCCTTCCTCTATCACCTGGAAAACAACCAGGTGGTCGTTGGCCTGATCGTCGATCTTTCCTACAGCAACACCTTCCTGTCGCCGTTCGACGAGTTCCAGCGCCTCAAGCATCACCCGGTGCTCAAGCAGTACCTGGAAGGCGGCAAGCGCATCAGTTACGGCGCGCGTGCGATCTGCAAGGGCGGCCTGAACTCGCTGCCGAAAATGGTCTTCAAGGGCGGTGCGCTGATCGGTTGCGACCTCGGCACCCTGAACTTCGCCAAGATCAAAGGCAGCCACACGGCGATGAAGTCCGGCATGCTCGCGGCGGAATCCGTGGCGGACGCCCTGTTCGCCGACAAGGACGGCACCGAAGAGCTGACCACTTACGTGGATGCGTTCAAGAACAGCTGGCTGCACGAAGAACTGTTCGCCAGCCGTAACTTCGGCCCGGCGATCCACAAGTTCGGCGCTATTGTCGGCGGTGGTTTCAACTGGCTGGACCAGAACATTTTCGGTGGCAAACTGCCGTTCACCCTGCACGACACCAAGCCGGATTATGCGTGCCTCAAGCTGGCGGCCGACTGCAAGAAGATCGACTACCCGAAACCGGACGGCAAGATCAGCTTCGACAAACTGAGCTCGGTGTTCATCTCTGGCACCAACCATGAAGAAGAACAACCGTGCCACCTGAAGCTGACCGATCCGAGCATCCCGATCAGCAAGAACCTGCCGCTGTACGATGAGCCTGCCCAGCGTTACTGCCCGGCCGGCGTGTACGAAGTGATCACCAAGGAAGACGGCGAGAAGCGCTTCCAGATCAACGCCCAGAACTGCGTTCACTGCAAGACCTGCGACATCAAGGATCCTGCACAGAACATCACCTGGGTGACGCCGGAAGGCGCTGGCGGCCCGACTTATCCGAACATGTAAGCCGAACCGCGAACATCAAGGCTCCCGAAACGGGGGCCTTTTTGTTGCCTGCGATCCAGGGCATAACACCACTCCCTGTGGGAGCTGGCTTGCCAGCGATGACGGTTCATCATTCAACATTGCCGTCGACTGACCCACCGCTATCGCGGGCAAGCCCGCTCCTACAGGGGGAATGTGTTTAAACCTTGAGGCCAAGCTCCGCCGACAGCCGCGCTGTAACGCCTTTGATCAGAGGAATCAGCTCGGCCATTTTTTCCAGCGGCATGTAGGGGACGGTGCTGGCAATGCTGATGCCGGCGACGATGCGTTTGCTGGCATCACGAATCGGCGCGGCCACGCAGCGGATCGAGGGTTCGTTGTCTTCCAGGTCGAACGCGTAACCACCGGCAACGTACTCGATCATGCGCTGCTGAAATTGCTCCCAGGATTGCTCCGGATGCTGCGGCCAGAACTGATTTTTCCCACCCGCAGGCAAGCTGACTTCGTACAGCCGTTGCCACTCTTGCGGCGTGTCGTCGAGCATCAGCGCCTTGCCGATCCCGGTGCGCGCCAACGGCATGCGATGGCCGACCCGCGAGCGCATTTCCGGGCCGTTGCGCCCCGGATTCTTGTGCAGGTACAACACCTCGTCGCCTTCACGGATCGCCAGGTGAATGGTGTCGCCGGTCAACGCCGACAACTCATCCAGATACGGCCCGGCCAGGGTCACCAGCGGCAACTCTTCGCGCGCCTGGAATCCCAGCTCGATCAGCTTCGGCCCCAATAGATATCCGACTTGCGGCACCACCCGCAGGTAACGCTCGTCCACCAGGCAACTGGCCAGGCGATGAGTGGTGCTGCGCGTGGTGCCAATCAAGCGGGCGATTTCCTTGAGATCGCGGGCGCCGCTGGCCACGGCCTGGACCACACCCAAACCGCGAAGCAGTGTCTGGGTGCCGGTCGGTGCGGCGTCCTTGGCGATTTTTGGGGCGTCTTCCTGCATATCCAGCCTTTACCGTTGAGCGAGTGAACGGGCGGCATTATGGTCGCCCGGATGGCACGACTACAACTTGATACGCTCGACCTTGCCCACCAGCAAGATGTAGGACAGCGCTCCCATCAATGCCAGTACCGAAATGTAGGTGATCGCCGGAGCAAAGGAATCACCGCTGGCGAGGAAGCCGATCACGATAGGCGTGGCGATGGCCGACAGGTTGCCGATGAAGTTGAACACGCCACCGGTCAATCCCAGCAAGCGGGCCGGCGCCAGCGTCGACACCAGCGACCAGGTGATCGAAGCCAGACCGTTGCCGAAAAAGGCCAATGCCAGGAACGCAATCACCAGCGGCGTCGATTCGACGAAGTTGGCGCCGATGATCGACGTGGAAATCAGCAGGCCACTGATGATTGGCAACTTGCGGGCGAAACCGACGCTGTAGCCACGGCGGATCAAAAAGTCGGAGAAGAAACCGGAACACAACACGCCGACGAACGCCGCCAGAAAAGGCAGCGATGCCAACAGACCGGACTTGATGAAGTCCATGCCGCGATATTTCACCAGGTAGGTCGGGAACCACGTCAGGAAAAACCACAACGTCGAATTGAGGCAGAACTGGCCAAGGTAAATGCCCCAGAGTTTGCGCTTGCTCAAGACAATACCAAGGTCGGCCCAACTGAATTTGGCCTTGACCTTGGCTTGTTCGGCCTGGATATCCACCAGCCCGCCGCCTTCGCGGATCAGATCGATTTCAGCCTGGTTGGCGCCTTTGAAATCCCGTGGTTCGCGATACACCGCGTACCAGATCACCGCCCAGAGAATGCCCACTGCACCTGTGGTGACGAACACCATGTGCCAGCCGAATTCATGCTGGAGCCAGGCCAGCACTGGCGTCAGGAATGCCAGGCCGACAAACTGTCCCGAGGTGTAGAAGCCGATGGCCGTGGCGCGTTCGCGCTCGGGGAACCAGGTGGTGACCACGCGGCTGTTGATCGGATAGGCCGGTGCTTCGAGAGCACCGACGGCCATGCGCAGGACGAACAGCGCAATGAAGCTGCCAGCGAACCCGAGCATCACCGTGGCAATCGACCACAGCAGCAAAGCGGCGGTGTAGAGGATTCGCGGCGGTACCCGGTCCACCAGCCAGCCGCCGGGGATTTGCATGGCGGCGTAGGTCCAGCCGAACGCGGAGAAAATCAGGCCGACGTGAATCGGATCGATGCCCAGGTCGCTGGTCAGCGCCGGAGCGGCAATCGACAGGTTGCTGCGGTCCAGGTAGTTGATCACCACGGTGATGAACAGCAGCACCATGATGAAAAAACGCTTGCGGCTGGGCGCCGCCAACGACGCCTGCCCGGTAAGGGTTTGCGGTTGCATGGGGAGTGCCTCTTTTTATGTTTATTGAGGTCGGCCTGTGGCCTTGCACTGAACCCTGTGGGAGCTGGCTTGCCAGCGATAGCGGTGGATCTGTCACATCACTGTTGAATGTGCGGCCGTCATCGCTGGCAAGCCAGCTCCCACAGGTTTACTGGTGATTCAGGAGGTGATCACCACTCGGCGAAACTGCCATCGGCATGGCGCCAGATCGGGTTGCGCCAGCGGTGACCGACGGCGGCGCGTTCGATCACGTACTCCTCGTTGATCTCGATGCCCAGGCCCGGGCCATTGGGGATCTTCACGAAGCCTTTGTCGTAGTCGAACACCCGTGGGTCTTTGATGTAGTCGAGCAGGTCGTTGCTCTCGTTGTAATGGATGCCCAGGCTTTGTTCCTGGATGAACGCGTTGTAGCAAACAGCGTCCAGTTGCAGGCACGCCGCCAGGGCAATCGGGCCGAGCGGGCAATGCAGCGCCAGCGCCACGTCGTAGGCCTCGGCCATGTTGGCGATCTTGCGGGTTTCGGTGATGCCGCCAGCATGGGACGCATCCGGCTGAATGATGTCAACGTAGCCTTCGCTGAGCACACGCTTGAAATCCCAGCGTGAGAACAGCCGCTCGCCGAGGGCAATCGGTGTGCTGGTCAGCGGTGCCAGTTCCTTCAGCGCTTCGTAGTTTTCGCTGAGCACCGGCTCTTCGATGAACATCAGCTTGTACGGATCAAGCTCCTTCATCAGTACCTTGGCCATTGGCTTGTGCACGCGGCCATGGAAGTCGACGCCGATGCCGACGTTCGGGCCGACCGCGTCACGCACGGCGGCGACATTGGCCAGGGCCAGGTCGACTTTCTCGAAGGTGTCGAGAAATTGCAGCTCTTCGGTGCCGTTCATTTTCACTGCAGTGAAACCACGGCTGACCGCTTCCTTGGCTGCTCGCGCGGTGTCTGCCGGACGGTCACCACCGATCCACGAATACACGCGGATCTTGTCCCGAACCTGGCCACCCAGCAGATCGCTGACCGACACGCCCAGCGCCTTGCCCTTGATGTCCCACAACGCCTGATCGATACCGGCCAGGGCACTCATGTGAATCGCCCCGCCCCGGTAAAAACCGCCGCGATAGAGCACGGTCCAGATGTCTTCGATGTTGCGCGGATCCTTGCCGATCAGGTAATCGGACAATTCTTCAACGGCAGCCGCCACCGTGTGAGCACGACCTTCGACCACGGGCTCGCCCCAGCCGGTCACGCCCTCGTCGGTTTCAACCTTGAGGAAGCACCAGCGCGGTGGAACGATGAAAGTGGTCAGTTTGGTGATTTTCATCTGATTGTCTCTCTTGTTAGATGCAGCGCTCGCAGCGCCAAAAAAGTCTTAGCGAAGGGCTTTCCAGGCAGTGACATAGGCCTTGGCATTGGCCGCCACTTGCTCCGGGGTCATGCCCGGTTTGAACAGGCCCGAACCGAGGCCGAAACCTTTGACGCCCGCGTCGATGAACGCCTGCATGTTGTCCGGGGTAATCCCGCCGACGGGCAACAGGACGGTTCCGGCCGGCAGCACCGCGAGCCAGGCTTTGACGACTGCCGGCCCCATCTGCTCGGCCGGGAACATTTTCAGCACGTCCGCGCCTTCAGCCAGTGCCGCGAACGCTTCGGTCGGTGTAGCGACGCCCGGTGACAGGTACAGCCCGGCTGATTTCGCTGCGCGCAGGACTTTCGGGTCGCTGTGGGGCATGACGATCACCTGCCCGCCCGCCGCTTTCACCTGCTCGACCTGTTCCGCAGTCAGCACTGTCCCCGCACCAATCAGGCAATCGGCGGGCAAGGTATCGCGCAGGATGCGAATGCTTTCGTACGGCACAGGAGAGTTGAGCGGGACCTCGATAACCCGGAAACCGGCGGCGTACAGGACTTCCCCGATGGCGGCCGCTTCTTGCGGATGCAGGCCGCGCAGGATCGCGATCAGACCGTTTTGCGCCAGTGCTTGTTTGAGCATGTCAGGACTCCAGTCAGGTTTAACGGATTGGGTTGGGCCGGATCAGGCCGGCGGCCAGCGCCAATTGCCACAACCCGCGTTCGGTGGCCTGCTCGGCCAGGGACACTCGGGCAAAGCCGCAAGCGTCGAGGGCGCGGCTATAACGAGTGCAGAGTTGGGAATTGCCGATGAGGATGATTGATGGCAGATGCACGCTGTTGCGACGACGCCGTTGAGCATTGGCCAGGGCCGACAGTTCATGGCCGATCAACAGGCCGGACAGATAATCCGGTTGCGCCGCAGCGCTCAGCTCGCCGGTCAATCCGAGGCTGCGGGCGCTGAACAAAGTCGACAGCACGCCGATCTCACCGTCCGCCGACAACGCGACCTGCACCCCGCGATCGAACGCAGCGCCATCAAACGCGCAGCCGCGCTGTTGGGTGCGCCCCAGGATGCTGTGTTCGCTGAGTACGGCGAAGACTTCACCGGTCATGAAGGTATCGAAGTGCACGATGCAGCCATCGGTAACTTCCACCCATTTTGAATGGCTGCCTGGCAGGCCGATCAACAGTCCGGCGCCCGCCTCGTCCGCCAGCGTTTGCAGAACACCGAGTACCTGGGTTTCTTCGCCACGCATCACGTTTGGCGGGCGCGAGCGTTGAATCACGCCCGGCACAATATGCACATCGACACCGCGCAGACTGCGCACGGTTTGCAGGGAAGTTCCGAGATTGGCGACATTCGCCGGCGTATCGCAGTAGGCCGCTTCACGCCAGCCCTGGGCGCTCCCGACCATCCCGCAGGCTATCACCGGCAAATCTGGCTGAGCATCGAGCCAGTCGCCGCAAGCCTCGTCAAAAGCCAGTTCAAAACCGTCGGTGCATTCACGACCGTTGATGAGTCGCGGCGCCTTGGGCAACTGCATGATCCCCGACGACAGCGAGCGCTGTTCAAGGACCTGGCCGCCTTCGGCAAGTTTGTAAGCACGTAATGAGGTTGTCCCCCAATCGAGCGCGATCAATTGCGCCAGCATCGCTTCACCTGTTTTGTTTTTTGGCAGTGAGTGAGCGGGACTATAAACCTTGGCGCAGGCAAATCTCAATATATAAATATCAATCCCATATATTGGAACAACACCAAAAAAAAACCATCGCCTGCGACAGCCTCCTGTAGGAGCATGCCTGCTGGCAATGGTCGTCAACGATAATGGGGGAAGCCTGAAACCCTGTGGTGTTTGCGATTTTTTCGCGAGCAGGCTCGCGCCTACAGAGAGCGGTTCAATTACCTTCGGCGAACTCTCTCAACACCTTCCCATCCATCCGATAGCGAACCCATTCCTCCTGCGGCTGCGCACCCAGGGATTTGTAGAAATCGATGGCGGGGGTGTTCCACTCCAGCACGCTCCACTCAAAACGGCCGCAGTCATTGGCACAGGCGATTTTGGCCAGATGGCGCAACAACGTCTTGCCCGCCCCGCCACCACGCTGCTCGGGGGTGATGTAGAGGTCTTCGAGGTACAGGCAGTTGCTGCCCAGCCACGTGGAGTAGCTGAAGAAGAACACCGCGAAGCCGATCGGCAAGCCATCGCGCAGGCAGATCAGACCATGGGCCGTTGCGCCTTCGCTGAACAGACTGCGCTCGATGTCGGCGACGCTGGCGATGACTTCATGGCGGGCACGTTCGTAGTCGGCCAGTTCAGTGATGAACGCGAGAATTTGCGGCGCATCGCTGGGGGTCGCCGGGCGGATTTCGATCGTCATGGACGTGCCTTGTCAGAAGTGGAAAACGCCATACTAAGTCGGTGAGTGATTTGTGGCGAGACATCGCAACCGGGCTGAACCGTTCGTCGTTCATCAGGCACCAATCAGAAACAGGGGCGGACCAACATCAGGTAAGGACTCTAAATCAATGGAGACACCACCATGATCATGTCCAGGCTGCCCGCTCTAGCCTTTGCTGCCCTGCTCTCCCCGTTCGCTGTCGCTGCGACCACCGCGTCCGGCACCGGCCCGACCAATCCGGGCGAACCGCCCAAGGCTCCCGCCATCCAAAGCGCCCCCGGCATGAACACCAACGGTACGGGCGTCGACGACAGCCTGCCGCCGTCCACGGGTACTGACCCACGGACTCAAGGCAACGATATGGGCCGCCAGGGCGGCCTGAACCTGCCGGACACCAAAACACCCGACAACGCCGGCCCCGGCGTTGGCTCGAAAACCACCACCGGTGGCTCAGGCTCCGAAGGTGGAGTGAGCCAGTAAGTTCGCCGCAAGACCTACCCATCGCCATGAAGAGGTAACCATGAACGTCGATAAAAACCTGGAAAAAGAAGTCCTCACCCGCCTGCTGCACGCCCATCCAAGCGGACTGGGCAAGGAGGTCCTGGACAATTACCGGGGGGAGAAAGTCGTGGCCAGCACCCTCGCCGAATTGCAGGACCGCGGCTTGATCCAGCACGGCAATGTGCAGTGCAACGAAGCCGGCGAACACTCGTTGAACCTGCCGATCAAACTCAGCGCCGCTGGCGTTGAGGCCGCACGCAAACTGGATGTCTGAATGACTCTGAAGCCAGGAGAAATCCCATGCCTCGTGGAAGCAAAGACAAATACACCGCCGAGCAAAAACGCAAGGCCGAACACATCGAAGACAGCTACGAAAACAAAGGTGTGTCCAAGGACGAAGCCGAAGCTCGTGCCTGGGCAACCGTGAACAAACAGTCCGGCGGCGGAGAAAGGGCTGGCGGTTCCGGGCGCAAGAAACCGGCCAGTGCGAAGGCTGAAGATCGCAAGGAGTCATCGCGGCGCGCAGTGGCGAGTCGTGAAGGTCATTCGCGTAACAGCAAAGTTTCTCGCGATACCCAGACTGTGGACAGCCTCATGAAAGAAGCCCGGGCGAAAGACATTCCCGGGCGCTCGTCAATGCGCAAGCAGGAGTTGATCGAGGCGTTGCGCAAGGCTGGTTAAGGCTGGTTTATGTTTTTATTTGAAGGCCCGATCGCTAGCAGCTAGCCTGCTGGCGATCGCGACGGATCAGCCGCCGAAAGTATTACGGATCAACGCATCCACCTCTGTAGACCCGGGCGACGTCGCAGGCCCCCAGCGTGTGACCGCCAATGCCGCCGCCGCATTGGCCCGACGCGCCGCCTCCTGTGCGTCCAACCCCTGGGCCAATCCGGCGATGAACACTCCCGCATGAGCATCACCGGCACCGTTGCTGTCCACGGCCTCGACCTTGAATCCCGGCACATGCCTGTGCTCGGAACCCTGGTTGATCCAGCAGCCATTCGGCCCATCACGCACCACCATCAGCACATCCTGCGGTAGATAGCCGACCAGTCGATCCAGTGCCTGAGCAATATCCGCAGCGCCGGTAATCTTCAGTGCTTCGACGCTGTTGCTGGTCCACACGTCGATGCGCGGCAGCAACGCCTGCATCAGCGGCTCATCAGGTGAATCCACCAGTGGCCCCGGATCGAACACCACGTTGACACCTTTCGGCAGCGCAAGCACCCAGTCCACCAACGGTTGCGCCTTGCCCACATGCAGCAGGCTGTAGCCGCTGACGTAGACAAAATCGCCCGCCTCGGCCGGGACACTGGCCAAATCCTCGGCGCTCAATTCGCCTTCGGCGCCGATGTAGGACACGAAACTACGCTCGGCCGAGGCGTCCGTAATCGCGACGCACAACCCGGTATCACGTTCGGCCGGATCTGTAATGCCGATACGGATGCCTTCCGCGCTCATGGCGTCGCGGGCCAGATCACCGAAACGCCCGGTGCCGTGTCGCCCGAGGTACACCACCGGCAATCCGTTGCGCTGCGCGGCGGCCATTACATTAAACCCGCCGCCGGCTTCGAAACTGGCGGATTGCGCTAATACGTCACCCCCTGCTTGCGGCAATTTATCCACGGCCATCACCAGGTCGATGATGACCTGGCCGGTGTGCAGCATCTTAGGCATGAGCATTCTCGGTAAGCGCGGCGCGACGGTCTTTCGCCCCACCGAGTACAAAATAAATCCCGCCAGCCACGACAAAAGTCACGATCCAGCCGAGGCCGTTGTGCCCCAGCCACGAGTCGGACAGGAAGCCCTTGAACCAGACATTTTCGGCCGTGGTGCCGATGGTGGTGAAGCTGAAACCGAGCACGATGGCGATGGCCCACGCGCTGAATGCGCGCCATTCCACACCGCCGCGATACCAATAAGCGCTGCTCGGGCTGACATCCAGCAAGTCCTTGGGACTGTAGTAATGCCGATGAATCAGGTCGACCACAAAGATCCCGACCCATGCCGTGATCGGCACCGCCAGCAAAGAAATGAAGGTAATGAACGGGCCGTAGAAACTGTCGGCGATCAGCATGAAGTAAATCGAGCCAGCAAAGATCGCGACGATGTCGACCACCACGGCGTAGACGCGCTTGACCTTGAGCCCGAGCGTCAGCGTGGTCAAACCGGCGGAATACACCGACAGATTGTTCGACAGCAGCAAGCCACCAAAAGCAGTGATCAGGTACGGCACGGCCATCCAGGTCGGCAGCATGTCGCGGATCGCGATGATCGGGTCAGTAGCCTGGGCCAAGTCATTGTTGCCCACCGACAGCAGGCCGCCGAGGGTGATCAGCAGCACCAGCGGAATCCCCGCACCGAATGCCGCCGAAGCCACCAGGCGTACGGCTTTGACGCTGCGGTGCTGATAGCGCGACATGTCCGCACCGGCATTGGCCCAACCGATCCCGGTGCCGGCCGCCATGGTGCCGATGCCGATGATCATCGCGCTGATCGGCGCAGGCGTAGCGTTGAACACCGCGCTCCAGTCGATGGTGGCGCAGAGGAAGCCGCCGACCAGAATATTCAGCGCGCCGAAGACGTAGGTCGCCCATTTCTGAATGACCAGCAATGTCGCATGACCGAGGCCGGACACCGACAAGGTCAACAAGACGAAAATCGCGATGAACAGCAGCGTCAGCGCAGGCGCACTTTTCGCTTCCACCGGCGAGCCGAACAGGATCGAGCACAGTGAGAGCAGCACGAACGCGGCGGTGGTGGTGTTGACGGTTTCCCAGCCCAGCCGCGACATCAGCGAAACCAGGGTCGGGCCGATATTGCCGCGTACGCCGAAGATCGCTCGCGACAAGGTCAGGCTCGGTGCGCGGCCGCGACGACCGGCGATCGAGATGATGCCGACCACCGCAAATGAACCGGCGGCGCCGAGGATCGCAACGATGATTGCCTGCCAGATCGCCAAACCGCGAAAGGCCACGAGGGTCGCACCCAATGGCAGGCCGAGGATGGAAATGTTGGCGGCAAACCAGACCCAGAACAGTTGCAACGGATGACCATTGCACTCGGATTCCGGCACCGGTTCGATGCCGCGTGTTTCCAGTTGCCCGGCACTTTGCCCGGCGTTTGATGAACTCATGAAAAATGCTCCTGTTGCCATTTTTGTGGTTGTGGGCAAATCGGATATCGACACTACAGCCCTGTGGCGAGGGAGCTTGCTCCCGCTGGGCCGCGAAGCGACCCCAAGACCTGCGACAGTAGTGAAGCAGGCACACCGAGTCGTCAGCGTTTACGACTGCTGCGCAGCCGAGCGGGAGCAAGCTCCCTCGCCACAGAATATCGGCTTGATCCAAAAATCAGCGCAGAACCAGCAGCCCTTGCACCAAAGGCTCAAGCTCCAGATCATTGACGACCTTGACCTTGTCGATCATCTCGACCGGCCAACTCTCAAGGCCCAGGCAGGCCCCAAGCATCGCGCCGAGAATCGCTGCGATGGTGTCGGTGTCACCGCCAAGGCTGGCGGCCATGCACAACGCTTCGAAGGCATTCATTTCGCCGATGGCCACCTGCTGGGCCAGGGCAAACGACACCACCACCGACTCCTGCGAAGCCACCGACGTACCGATCACGTCGTACATCAGATCCGCCAGCAGCGCTTTGTCGCTGTCAACGCTGATGCTCCGCGCCCAACTGATGCGCGAGGCAATGCGTCCGCCGGCGACCCAGTGACCATGGGTTTCTGCTTGCTGGGCGATTTGCTGACCGAGGTTCAATGCTTCGCCCAGGTCCATGCCATTGATCCCGGCGGACACCACCGCCGCCACCGCCGCCGCGCTTGAAATCCCCAGCGTGGTGTTGTGGGTGACCTGGCAGGCCTGCACGACCGCTTCAATGAAACGCTGCGGATCGACAACATCCGCCGCGATCCCGACCGGCGTAATGCGCATCGCCGCGCCATTGGTGGTGCCGTAGCGCCCCGCCTCTTCCGGTGAATGACCCGCGAGGATCATCTCGATGGCGCGCTTGGTCGAAGGACCGAGCAGATCCTGCGAGCCCTTGGCCTGCATCACCGCTTCCCAATCGATCAAGCGCTGGGCAAGCACCGACGGTTCGATGCGACCTTCGCCCTCGATCAGCAACTGGCCGACCAGGATAGCCTGTTCGGTGTCATCGGTGATCGAGCCTTTGGGCATGTTGGCGGCGATCGGTTGATCTGGGCCGGCATCTTCAAGGTCAGTGATTTGGCCAAAACGCGCCTGGATTGCAGCACGACTCAACGATTGCGTCGGCATGCCCAGGGCATCGCCCAAAGCCAGACCGTAGAACGCGCCCAAGGCACGGTTGAGCGCAGTCATTTCGACGTTCCAAATTGCAGGTGCAGACGGAAATGCACAGGGTCGAGCAAACTTTCCACTTGCTCCATGAAGCGGTTCTGTCGGTCGTAAGTTGTACGCAGCGCCTTGAGAAAGACCGTGCCGACCGGGCGCCCCAGCAACTCGGCATCCAGTTCATTCAATGGTTCGGCGCCGATCCATTGATCGCCACGCTCACCGATGTAGCCATAGGCAGCCAGGGTGATGGTCAGGGAATTGTCGATCAGACCGACCCGCGGCAGGCTTTCCAGGCCTCCGGTGGCGGGCATTAGCGAGCGTTCGAGGGAAACCAGCGTACCGTCGTTGGAACGGCGGCGACGGTCGAGCGTGATGAATTGGTCAGTGCCGAACCGCGACAGCAGGTCGGGGCGAGTCACCGCCTCCAGCCGCAGCACCTCGGTATTGACCAGCGCTCCGCTATCGGCCAGGGCTTGGGCCCAGCCGCTGCGCTGGTCGAGGACCACACCGTCAAAGGTGACGATGGAACCCACCCCGCTTTGCGTCGCGATGTAATTGCGCCGTTTCAGTTCGGCCAGGGCTTCACGCAAAGTGCCGCGGCTGACTTTGAATTCTTGAGCCAACTGATGCTCACCCGGCAACTGAAAACCGTCCTCGAGGAGGCCGCTTTCGATGCGCCGGATGAGTTCGTCGACCACCCGTTGTTTCTTGTCAAATCGAACCTGTCTAATCATGTACAAAGTGATAACCGAAACCGGTTCGGGCGGGCAAGGAAAATTTATCGATCCAGACGGAAGGATCACAGAACCGTGGCGAGGGAGCTTGCTCCCGCTCGGCTGCGCAGCAGTCGTAAGCCCGGAAAGTGCGGTCTACCAGACTCACCGCGACAAGCGCTTTTGGGGCCGCTTCGCTGCCCAGCGGGAGCAAGCTCCCTCGCCACAAAAGCTCTCTACTACAAAGGAATCAGCACTGTGATGATCGTTCCCACGCTCTGCGTGGGAATGATTGGCCCACAGAACCGTGGCGAGGGAGCTTGCTCCCGCTCGGCTGCGCAGCAGTCGTAAGCCCGG
>NZ_RCOB01000179.1:0-144654 GCF_004307665.1 Pseudomonas sp. Sample_16 | reverse complement strand
CCATGCCAACTATTACTCTTCCCGACGGCAGTCAACGTTCATTCGATCACCCGGTCTCCATCGCCGAGGTCGCCGCATCCATCGGTGCCGGTCTGGCCAAGGCCACCGTGGCCGGCAAGGTCAATGGCAAACTGGCCGATGCCAGTGACATCATCGACAGCGACGCTACGCTGCAAATCATCACGCCAAAGGATGAAGAGGGGCTGGAGATCATTCGCCACTCTTGCGCTCACCTGGTGGGGCATGCGGTCAAGCAGTTGTACCCGACGGCCAAAATGGTCATCGGTCCGGTCATCGATGAAGGCTTCTATTACGATATCGCCTTCGAGCGTCCTTTTACTCCGGACGATCTGGCCGCGATCGAACAGCGCATGCAGCAGCTGATCGAGAAAGATTACGACGTGATCAAGAAAGTCACTCCGCGCGCCGAAGTGATCGAAGTATTCAAGGCCCGTGGCGAAGACTACAAGTTGCGCCTGGTCGAGGACATGCCGAACGAGCAGGCCATGGGCCTGTACTATCACGAAGAATATGTCGACATGTGCCGTGGTCCGCACGTGCCGAACACCCGTTTCCTGAAATCCTTCAAGCTGACCAAGTTGTCCGGCGCCTACTGGCGCGGTGACGCCAAGAACGAGCAATTGCAGCGCGTTTATGGCACAGCCTGGGCGGACAAGAAGCAGCTGGCCGCTTACATTCAGCGCATTGAAGAGGCTGAGAAGCGCGATCACCGCAAGATCGGCAAGCGCCTGGGCCTGTTCCACACCCAGGAAGAGTCGCCGGGCATGGTGTTCTGGCACCCCAATGGCTGGACCCTGTACCAAGTGCTTGAGCAGTACATGCGCAAGGTTCAACGCGACAACGGTTACCTGGAGATCAAAACGCCTCAGGTTGTCGACCGCAGCCTGTGGGAAAAATCCGGGCACTGGGCCAACTACGCCGACAACATGTTCACCACTCAGTCGGAAAACCGCGATTACGCGATCAAGCCAATGAACTGCCCTTGCCACGTGCAAGTGTTCAATCAGGGCCTGAAGAGCTACCGCGAGTTGCCGATGCGTCTGGCCGAATTCGGTGCCTGCCACCGTAACGAGCCATCGGGTGCGTTGCACGGCATCATGCGTGTGCGCGCATTCACTCAGGATGACGCCCACATCTTCTGCACCGAAGAACAGATGCAGGCCGAATCCGCGGCATTCATCAAGCTGACCATGGATGTCTACGCCGATTTCGGCTTCAAAGACGTCGAAATGAAGCTGTCCACTCGTCCGGAAAAACGCGTTGGCTCCGACGAGCTTTGGGATCGCGCCGAAGCGGCATTGGCTGCAGCCCTTGATAGCGCTGGCCTGCCGTACGACCTGCAGCCGGGCGAGGGTGCGTTCTACGGTCCGAAGATTGAGTTCTCGCTGAAAGATTGCCTCGGTCGCGTCTGGCAGTGTGGTACCCTGCAGCTCGATTTTAACCTGCCTGTCCGTCTGGGCGCCGAATTCGTCTCCGAAGACAACAGCCGCAAGCATCCGGTGATGTTGCATCGGGCGATCCTGGGCTCCTTCGAACGATTCGTCGGAATCCTGATCGAGCACTACGAGGGTGCATTCCCTGCGTGGCTGGCTCCGACCCAGGCAGTGATCATGAATATCACTGATAAACAGGCAGATTTTGTTGCCGAAGTAGAAAAAACTCTCAACGAAAGCGGGTTTCGTGCCAAGTCTGACTTGAGAAATGAAAAGATCGGCTTTAAAATCCGCGAGCATACCTTGCTCAAGGTTCCCTATCTCTTGGTTATTGGAGATAAGGAAGTCGAGATGCAGACTGTCGCTGTGCGTACTCGTGAAGGTGCTGACCTGGGCTCGATGCCCGTCGCCCAGTTCGCCGAGTTCCTCGCGCAAGCGGTTTCCCGGCGTGGTCGCCAAGATTCGGAGTAATTATTATTAAGCGTGAAATGAGACAAGATAAACGAGCTGCACCGAAAGCCCCGATCAACGAGAATATCTCGGCACGCGAGGTTCGGTTAATTGGCGCTGACGGCGAGCAGATTGGCATCGTCTCGATTGATGAAGCGCTTCGTATCGCTGAAGAAGCAAAGCTTGATCTGGTGGAAATTTCCGCAGACGCAGTCCCGCCTGTTTGCCGGGTGATGGACTACGGCAAATCGATCTTCGAGAAGAAGAAGCAGATTGCCGCGGCGAAGAAAAACCAGAAGCAGATTCAGGTTAAAGAAATCAAGTTTCGTCCAGGGACGGAGGAAGGGGATTACCAGGTAAAACTGCGCAACCTGGTACGTTTCCTGAGTGACGGGGACAGGGCCAAGGTATCCTTGCGATTCCGCGGCCGTGAGATGGCCCACCAGGAGCTGGGGATGGAACTCCTCAAGCGAGTTGAAGGTGACTTGCTCGAGTACGGTTCGGTCGAACAGCATCCTAAGATGGAAGGACGCCAGCTGATCATGGTCATCGCCCCGAAAAAGAAGAAGTAATCAACAGGGCACGGCAGGCCTTCTGATTATGTTTATCAACTGAATGCGGAGTATCCGAACATGCCAAAAATGAAGACCAAAAGTGGTGCTGCTAAGCGGTTTCTGAAAACTGCTAACGGTATCAAGCACAAGCACGCTTTCAAGAGCCACATCCTGACCAAAATGTCGACCAAGCGTAAGCGTCAACTGCGCGGTAGCAGCTTGCTGCATCCGTCTGACGTGGCAAAAGTCGAGCGCATGCTGCGCCTTCGTTAATTTTAGTCAAGAATAGAGGAAGTAACTCATGGCTCGTGTAAAGCGTGGCGTCATTGCCCGTAAGCGTCACAAAAAAATTCTGAAACTTGCTAAAGGCTACTACGGCGCACGCTCCCGCGTATTCCGTGTTGCCAAGCAAGCGGTAATCAAGGCAGGCCAATACGCCTACCGTGACCGTCGTCAGAAAAAACGTCAGTTCCGCGCTCTGTGGATCGCTCGTATCAACGCTGGTGCTCGTATCAACGGTCTGTCCTACAGCCGTTTCATCGCCGGCCTGAAAAAAGCGTCCATCGAGATCGACCGTAAGGTTCTGGCTGATCTGGCAGTGAACGAAAAAGCGGCGTTTGCTGCGATTGTCGAGAAAGCTAAAGCCACCTTGGCTTAAGTACCCCCGACAGTCACCCGGCCTCACCTCTGTGGGGCCAGGTGTTAAACGTCATAAATAGGGGAAGAGCCTTCAAGCTCTTCCCCTATTTTGTATCTGGAGTCTGTACATGGAAAACCTGGATGCGCTCGTCTCTCAAGCACTAGAGGCTGTGCAAAGCGCTGAAGATATCAATGCCCTGGAGCAAATCCGGGTTCACTACCTTGGCAAAAAGGGTGAATTGACTCAGGTGATGAAGACCCTGGGGAATTTGCCGGCAGAAGAGCGGCCGCAAGTCGGTGCGCTGATCAACGTTGCCAAGGAGCGTGTCACAGACGTTCTCAATGCGCGCAAGGCGTTGTTTGAAGAGGCCGACCTGGCTGCCAAACTGTCCGCCGAGTCCATTGACGTGACCCTGCCGGGCCGCGGTCAGACCTCCGGTGGTCTGCATCCGGTTACCCGCACTCTGGAACGCATCGAACAATTCTTCACCCACATCGGCTACGGCATCGCCGAAGGCCCTGAGGTCGAAGACGATTATCACAACTTCGAAGCGCTCAACATCCCAGGCCATCACCCGGCCCGGTCGATGCACGATACCTTCTATTTCAATGCCAACATGTTGCTGCGCACCCATACCTCGCCGGTACAGGTCCGCACCATGGAGTCGAAACAGCCGCCGATCCGCATCGTCTGCCCAGGCCGTGTGTACCGTAGCGACTCGGATATCACCCACTCGCCGATGTTCCATCAGGTCGAAGGCCTGCTGGTTGATCGCGACATCAATTTTGCCGACCTCAAAGGCACCATCGAAGAGTTCCTGCGGGTGTTCTTCGAAAAAGAACTGGCGGTGCGCTTCCGTCCTTCGTACTTCCCGTTCACCGAGCCATCCGCCGAAGTCGACATGGAATGCGTGATGTGCAGCGGCAAAGGCTGCCGTGTCTGCAAGCAGACTGGCTGGCTGGAAGTCATGGGCTGCGGCATGGTCCACCCGAACGTGCTGCGCATGTCCGGGATCGACCCGGAAGAGTTTTCGGGCTTTGCCTTCGGCATGGGCGTTGAACGTCTGGCCATGCTGCGTTACGGCGTGAACGACTTGCGTCTGTTCTTCGACAACGACTTGCGGTTCCTCGCGCAATTTCGCTAGTCGTAACGAATTCTTAGGAGAGCAGGATGAAATTCAGTGAACAATGGCTGCGTGGCTGGGTTAGCCCGCAGGTAAGTCGCGATGAGCTGGTTGCTCGTCTGTCGATGGCCGGTCTTGAGGTCGATAGCGTTACCCCGGCCGCCGGCGTATTCAGTGGTGTTATCGTGGGCGAGGTGCTCAGCACCGAACAGCACCCGGATGCCGACAAGCTGCGTGTTTGCCAGGTCAGCAACGGTTCGGAAACCTTTCAGGTCGTATGCGGTGCGCCAAATGTGCGCCCTGGCCTGAAGATTCCATTCGCCACCATCGGCGCCGAACTGCCGGGCGACTTCAAAATCAAGAAAGCCAAGCTGCGTGGCGTTGAGTCCAACGGCATGCTGTGCTCGCAAGCCGAATTGCAAGTGGGCGAGGGCAACGATGGCCTGATGGAATTGCCGGCCGATGCGCCAGTGGGTCAGGACATTCGTGAATACCTGAACCTGGAAGACGCCAGCATCGAGGTCGATCTGACCCCGAACCGTGGTGATTGCCTGTCCCTGGCCGGTCTGGCCCGTGAAGTCGGCGCGCTGTATGCCACCCCGGTCACGCGTCCGGTCGTTGCCAGCGTTCAAGCTGTCCACGATGAAGTGCGTTCGGTTGAAGTCCTGGCACCGGCTGCTTGCCCGCGCTACCTGGGGCGTGTGATCCGTAACGTCGACCTGTCCAGGCCTACGCCGCTGTGGATGGTAGAGCGCCTGCGTCGTGCTGATGTGCGCAGCATCGATGCCGCGGTCGACATTACCAACTACGTGATGCTTGAGTTGGGTCAGCCGCTGCACGCTTTCGATCTTGCCGAAATCAATGGCGGCATCCGCGTGCGCATGGCCGAAGAAGGCGAGAAGCTGGTGCTGCTCGACGGTCAGGAAGTCAGCCTGCGTAGCGATACGCTGGTGATCGCCGACCACACCCGCGCACTGGCAATTGCCGGCGTCATGGGGGGCGAGCACAGCGGCGTCAATACCGCGACCACTCGCGATATCTTCCTGGAAAGCGCGTTCTTCGATCAAATCGCGGTTGCTGGCAAGGCTCGTTCCTATGGCCTGCACACCGATGCATCGCACCGCTACGAGCGTGGCGTGGACTGGCAGCTCGCCCGTGAAGCCATGGAGCGCGCCACTGGCCTGCTGCTGGAAATCACTGGTGGCGAAGCCGGCCCGATCATCGAAACCGTGAGTGAGCAGCACCTGCCGTCGATCGCACCGGTGACCCTGCGCGCTCAGCGCATCACTCAAATGCTGGGCATGGAAATGGACCCGACTGAAGTTGAGCGTCTGCTCAGCGCCTTGGGCCTGACCATTACCGCAGACGGGGCAGGGCAGTGGCGCGTGGAAGTGCCAAGCCACCGCTTCGATATCAGCCTGGAAGTCGACCTGATCGAAGAGCTGGCGCGTCTGTACGGCTACAACCGCCTGCCGGTTCGTTACCCGCAAGCGCGTCTTGCGCCGCAAGCCAAGGCAGAAGCACGTAGCGATTTGCCGGAACTGCGTCGTCTGCTGGTTGCCCGTGGTTATCAGGAAGCGATCACCTACAGCTTCATCGATCCGAAACAATTCGAGCTGTTTAATCCGGGTGTAGAGCCGTTGCTGCTCGCCAACCCGATTTCCAATGACATGGCTGCCATGCGTTCGTCGCTGTGGCCAGGCCTGGTCAAGGCGCTTCAGCACAACCTGAACCGCCAACAGGATCGGGTGCGCCTGTTCGAGAGCGGTCTGCGTTTCATCGGCCAGCTCGAAGGTTTGAAACAAGAGCCGATGCTGGCCGGTGTGGTTTGCGGTAGCCGCCTGCCGGAAGGCTGGGCGCAAGGTCGCGAGACCGTAGACTTCTTCGACGTCAAGGCTGACGTAGAGGCTGTGCTGGGCTTCGCCGGTGCTCTGGATGCATTCACGTTCGTGCCTGGCAAACACCGGGCATTGCACCCGGGTCAAACCGCGCGCATCGAACGCGAAGGTCGTCTGGTGGGCTTCATTGGCGCCATCCACCCTGAGTTGTCGAAAACCCTGGGCCTCGATCGTCCGGTGTTTGTTTTCGAGATGGTTCTGGCTGAAGTGGCGTCGGGCAAAATGCCTAAATTCCACGAGTTGTCGCGCTTTCCTGAAGTGCGTCGTGACCTTGCACTGATTGCGCACAAAGACGTTGCAGCCTCGGCTGTATTGGACGTAATCCGTGAAAATGCAGGCGAATGGCTGACAGACCTCAGGCTATTTGACGTATATCAGGGTAAAGGCATTGATCCTGATAGAAAAAGCCTCGCAGTTGGCTTGACCTGGCAGCATCCATCGCGCACTCTTAATGACGATGAGGTGAATACCACGACGCAAAACATCCTCACCTCGCTCGAACAAAGGTTGGACGCCACGTTAAGGAAGTGACGTATGGGGGCTTTGACGAAAGCTGAGATGGCGGAACGTCTGTATGAAGAGCTGGGCCTGAACAAGCGGGAAGCCAAGGAATTGGTTGAACTGTTTTTCGAGGAAATCAGGCACGCTCTTGAAGACAACGAACAAGTCAAATTGTCCGGTTTCGGCAATTTCGACCTTCGGGACAAACGCCAGCGGCCTGGCCGCAATCCGAAAACGGGAGAAGAAATCCCTATCACGGCTCGCCGTGTGGTCACCTTTCGTCCAGGGCAGAAGTTGAAGGCCCGAGTTGAGGCTTATGCTGGAACCAAGTCATAACGACGAGCTACCCGTCATCCCAGGCAAACGCTACTTCACCATTGGTGAAGTTAGCGAGCTGTGTGCGGTAAAACCGCACGTACTGCGCTATTGGGAGCAGGAGTTTCCTCAACTCAACCCCGTCAAACGCCGCGGAAACCGCCGGTATTATCAGCGCCAGGATGTGCTGATGATCCGGCAGATCCGCGCGCTTCTTTACGATCAGGGGTTCACCATCGGCGGCGCACGCTTGCGCTTGTCCGGCGATGAAGCCAAAGACGACACCACCCAATACAAGCAAATGATTCGCCAGATGATCGCTGAGCTGGAAGATGTCCTGGTAGTCCTCAAGAAATAAATTCCTGCTTTTAAATACTTCCAGTTTTCAAAAGCTTGCGATATATTCTTGAGCGTTCCTCGAGACGAGGAACAAGTTTCACGCCTAGTCGGGGCGTAGCGCAGTCCGGTAGCGCACTAGCATGGGGTGCTAGGGGTCGAGTGTTCGAATCACTCCGTCCCGACCATATTTTTCAATGACTTGGCCCAACTCTAACCAGTTGGGCTTTTTCATTGGTGGGGAGTTTTTCGGGACTTCATCCCATTTTCCTTTTCAAGATCGTCAGCACCGGTCCCCGCGAGTCGGTTGCTGATACCATATTGGCAGCTTCAATCAGATGCCCGAGCTCAGCGCCCGAGTAATGACTGGTGATGCTGCCGTTCTTGTGCCCCAGCAAGGCCTTGCGGTCTTCCTGAGTGACACCTGCCGCCCGAAGGCGACGGCCAAACGTATGCTTTAAATCATGCACCCTGATGGATGCATACCCAGGGTGAGCGGGGCGAAGGTTTTCCTCCTGCCAGAGTTTCGCCGCTCTCACCCGCGCCTTCTTCCAAGCCGAGTCGTTCATTCGATGCATGGCGCTGCCCTTGTAAGGAAACACCCACTCCTTGCTCAGGCCTCGTTGCTTATCGATGACAGATTTCGCCACGCTGTTTAGCACGACCAACCGCTCATCACCGTTTTTTACCCCTGACCGTTCGTTTCGGCCCCCGAAGTCGGATGGGATCAGAAACACACTGGTGTCCAACTCCGGCACCGAGATCTCCCAATCCCACCTCAATTTGCAGACCTCCTGCTCGCGACATCCCGTGTTCACCTTGAACAAGGCCATCGTCTGCAGATGTGCCGGCAACTCCGCAAAAAGGATCGATTGCTCTTCCCAAGTCATGGGGTAGGGTTCGCGAACCTTTTTCTTCAAGTCCAGCTTGGCGAGCATAGGCACGGAATCGAGCCAGGGCCTGCGTTCTTCATCCCGCCACTTCCTTGCGCAAAGCGAAAGAACCCGAATCACCCGCTCGATCGAGATGTTGATCGTTCGTGGAGCTACCGGCTTCAGCTGCTTCCCGCACGGCAACTTCATTCCCTTCAAACGATCCTTCACGAACGGCTCAAGCGCCTGGTCATCGATGTGCGTCAACGGCAGATCCTTGAGATACGGGTGCAGGTGTGTCAGGTGATGCGCCGTCAGCTTAATCGAGGGCTGATCCTTGTTCTCGATCAAGAAACGCGTCGCCGCTTCCTCCCAGGTTCGGGTGCGGCGTACTCCGTATACCTTCTGCTGCCGAAGCTGTTCCAGCCGGTGAATCAGGTACTGCTCTGCTTCTTGCCGGTCACTAGTGCCAGTGCTCTCTCGAAGTCGCTCACCTCGGAACACTTTGTCGATTTGCCAGACTCCACCTTTCTGGTAGAGACCGGAGATCGCTTTTCTCGCCATGGTTTACCTCCTTTGGGTTCACCCTGGCGCTCGCTGCGAGGGCGATTGTTGTCCTGATTGGCTGCCTTTTCAATCGCCTTGCTCTCGATGTAGGCGTCCGCCCACTCGTCCAGATCGATCCGATCGAATGCTACGCCCTGTTTCCCAATGGGAAATTCGCGCACGTTCGGCCTGACTGTTTTGTTGAATTCGTCTCGGCACATGCCGAGATAACCAGGGGCATCCATGAAACGGATGAACCGTGGCGGAATACTCGTAGCCTTTGCCGCTGTGGCATTTGCCATGCGTGTGCTCCATGCCGCGCGTGGCGGCAGAAGGTGGTTGATATAGTGGTGCGCGCCTGGTCTAGAGTTGGTCGAGGCGCACTGGATGAGGTGGTGAAATTGTTTTCCAGATATCCCGAACAAAAGCAGGCTCGAAGATGGTTGGGAATCGTCGGTGCTGTCTTCTTGGCTTTGGGGATCTTTCTGATTGCCGTCGAAGCCTTTGGCGGTGTTCTTTTCACCGTGATGGGCAGTGGCTTACTACTGCTGGCGTTTTTCGCGAATCGAAAAACATTCGCTAGAGCACTGCGCGTGCTGGGCTGGTTCAACGGACTTTCATGAGCGGCTGCAATGCTCTCCGTTCACTGGCAGGCTGGTAAGTGTTAGAGGGGTTATGCGAGTTGGGCGTTGAACGCTTCGACGATCGCCGGGGCGCAGAAGGTGATCGGCAGAGCGTCGGTGCTTTTGCCGTCGGAGATAATCACCCAGCCGTCTTTGCGCAGGGTGCAGGTCTCGTTGCCGGTCTGAATGCGGGCGATCGGCAGCCAAGGGAATGGCAGCTTTCGGTTGAGCCAGTAGATCAGCTTCATCGCCGCGGCCCTTTGTAGCAGTACACGTAGGCGAACCAGGCGAGGGCGATCATGGCGTAACCTTCTGGCCGAGCAGCACATCGCTGACGACCTCCCAGAGTTGCGATGGCGACCACTGGAAGCGGTCGAAGTCCGTGTCTGGCTCGACGCCAACGCGGCAGGTTGAGTGGGCGCCGGCCTGCCATTCACCAGTCTTTCGCATGATCGTAGCTACCCGGCCATCACCGCCAGGCTCTGTGCGGTGGTAGACGTACGCGGTGCTGTCGTAATCCTTGCCGGCCGGTACATCAAACGAGGCGACCAGATTGAAGTCGGCGCAGCCGTCCGGGGTCCAAGGGCGTCCACCATTGGCCGTTCGCTTTCCCTCATGCAGGTACAGCATGAATTCGCCGTCATGCTTTTTCTGATAGGCATAGACATGGTTGATCTGCGTTCCCACAAGCACGCGCGACACGAAGTCGAAGCGGTGGTCATGAATTGCGGAATGCTCGAAGCAAGCGCGGCGCGGAAGCTCGGGATGCCAAACATGCAGCCGTTGGTTGCCCTGGAGCTGAACTTGCACGAAGCCCAGGCCGTGCAGGGTGATTTTGTCCGTCATTACGTCATCGATAATCATCCGATCACCGCCTTTATGGTCAGGGCCAATGGAAGCCAGAAGAAGAGGGCGCAGAGGGCCATGCATTTCAGGATCATGGCGTCACCTGCTTGAACTCGACCACCCAGACCCACGGGTTGGCATCCCAGCTGTGCGGTGATGCCTTGTACGCAGCCTCTCCCTTTGGGAACGACCCGCCGGCGACGTGGCACCAGAGTGACTTGAACGATTCCTTTGGAGTGCGCACGCAGAAGGTGCCGTCGCCGCTCAGGTGATAGTTGCGCCAGAACTGATGTGACTCTTCAGTGGTTTTCGGTACCGGGATGATTCCCTCGGCCTGCGCCTGCTCGTCGCTGATGTCCTGTAACCGCTCGACGCGTACCGCGGTGATCTCCAGCAGGATGCGGCTGTCACGGCGGAACATGTGAATGCCCGGTTTCCACGGGCCACCGTAGTCGGTGCGATTGTCGCTCTCGCGGTACACCACCCATTCCTGGTCCGGGGCCTGGGCTACCCGGATGCGCGCCCAGGTCTCGCGCACCCACAGACGGTCGCCGGGCTGGCCATAGGGACAGAAGTCGTTGTAGTAATCGATGCTGTTCGGGTGTAGCGGGCCTTCGCTGGGTAGCTCGTGGCATTCGCCGAGCTGGACGCCGTAACCAATATTTTTCAGCGCTCGCTCGTTGAGTGCCCGCCGCGTGACTGTCTTCCGGCCTTCCAGAATGGCGCGCACCATCGGGGCCGAGAACAAGATCGGCCGTTCCTTTATTTCAGGCATGACTTCGTCCTTGCCGCTATAGCGGCTATGAATTTCACGTAAGGGAGAGGTATCGTTGCAGCCACAAATAGGTGGAGGTGGATGTGGTAGTACACGGAGTTGAATACCGGTTTTGCTGCGCTTCAAGCGTTGTCGAAGGGCACGATGGCCTTGCGATGGAGTGCTGGAGAGGTAATAACGGCCCGTTGTTTGAAATCTTTCGAAACGACGAAACGCTTCGTTTTGAGGTAACCCTGTTCGTACAGGATGTCCCGCTTGAGCTGCTTGAATACGCAGTCCCAATTGCCCGAGAGTGGTTGGGAGATTTTGTACCCTATCCCTGAGACAGAGCCCTTGCCGCTATAGCGGCTGACTTTGAAGGGGGAGGAACTAAAATTTGCCGGTGGTCAGACTGCGGGAATTACTTCTTGCGAACAGTACTCCACCATCTGAGAAGTATTCTCTCGATGGCGATGCGCGCCGTTCGGGACCCTTTCAATCTGTCTCGGGAGAATTCCCATGAGCCGGCGGGAAGAGTTTTTAGAAAAGGCATTGGCGTTTCATCACGAATACAAAAACGCGACATCCGACATGCGAGCAATGATGCGTGACAACCGGGCTGTCGGTCCGGCCTGGGATTTGGCGGTGGCACGACAGATTGCAGCTCTTGATGCATGGATTGAATTGCCCCTCGAATACGAGGATCTCAGCGCAGAAGATTAAGTACTTGTGATTTGCACGGATGCGACTCATTTGGGAGCAGCGATGTTCCGGGATTGGCAAAACGCTTGAAAATTTGCGTGGTCAGTGGACGGATTACCTGAGCGCTATCGCTGAGGCGATGGCTACGTCATAGCGCTGGATAGACAGTCACATCCTAGAAACCAATCGTCAGCTCGCGTGCAAAATTGATTGCAGTAATGTCACAATGATGTCGCATGAAAGGTTCCCGTTGTTCCTTCAAGCTATTTAAGTGATGCCATGCCTCCGATTGAAGATTTTCGTTTTACCGCTCACCACCGCCTTCTTGAAATCGACGAGACTACAAACCGCCTGATGATGCTCGTCATGTCCCGAGAACTCTCAGGCAGTCGATGGGAAGAAGCAGTGTCTCTTCATAAAAGGGCATATGAGGCATGGGCAGCCATGCTCACTCCCGTTGAAATTGACCCGATGCCTATCGTCGATGCCCGCGCTGTTGAAGACTCTGTTCACCTCTCTGATTAGTCAGCTTTCCAACACTGTCAGATCATGGGCATTCACAACCGTCATCCCAAGTCGGTGTGCGATCTGAACTTCAAAGCGGGCGCCTTCCGAGTTTTCCCAGCCGGGCAGCAGCGCGATCATTCCGCACAGACCCAGTCGCGTCAGGTCGTAGGCCATGTAGTCGGCCCACTCGGCGCCGGGGACAATGCCGTGGTCCGCTGGGTTCTCCACCTGATAGCCCTTGGCGCGGAGCGCGTCTTCCGCGGCGTTGAAGGCCGGATAGTTGAAGTCCTTCAAGCCAGTCATGGGGCCAGCCAAGTACAAGCGTTTGGCGCGGGCAACCTTCAGGGTGACGCCAGGCGAAACCACTGCGCTGATCCGGTCAACAGCCCGGTCAATTGGGCCTTGAATGAAAGGCGGCATCGGCTCGTTCGCCGGCGGCGTCGTGGCTGTTAGGGCAGCGATCATCCCAATCAGGGACTCGGTAACTACCGTGCGGATGTTTTCTTTGGGCATGGGGCGTCCTATGCCGGGTCATGCCCGGGCGGTGGAGTGGGGAGTTATTCGCAGAGCCCGTAGGCCGAAGAGCAGCTGTTTTGGCTATCGGTGCGGGCGATCAGATCGACCATGTCGAACTGGCGGCCGCCGCGCGCGGTGTTGCTCCAGTCGACGATCCGGTCAATGCCGTGCGTGACGGCGCTCACCTTGTCATCAGACCTGACCGTGGGGTCGGTCACGGTAGCGAAGAACGTCGCGGCGCCACGCTTACTGGCAATGCTGACCAGTCGCTCCCACTCGCGAACTCGGTCAACTTCCTCTGGCCACCTGGCTGCTATCTGCCTCAGCTCATCTTTTGCACACATGATGCAGGGCATGCAGCCAACTCTATTGCAGCCTTGCAAGTACAGCGGGTTAGGTTTGATGCCGGCGGCGCGGTGAGCTTCGAACACTGAATCGACAGTCCATTTCAGGATCGGTCGGTAGTTAAATAGGCCGCCTCCAACCTCGTCGCACTCTGGTAAGTACTTGCGAGCCGGCGACTCATCGGCCCGAACACCTTGCCAGGACAGCAACATGTTTTCGCCGTCCATGAGCGGCAGGTAGACCTGTTCGATAATTGGATTTCGCTTGAGTTCGTCGGTGCAGAAGCGCGCCTTGGTGCTGGGGAATCGGCCTTTCCACAGGCACAAGTCCAAGAATGGGTTGCCGGTAGGGTGCAGAACTTCCAGAGCACGCAGCACCACGGATTCCGCCACACCTTCCTCGCGCCATTTGGTCTCGATGAATTTGCGCTTGCCGGCGATCTGCCTGGAGAAGTCTGCCTTCACACAGCGGATGGGAACGCCAGTGGCTTCGGCCAGGTAATGGATGTAGTCATATGTCTCTGGATGCTCATGCCCGGTGTCAGCCACTACTGCGCTGAGGTTCGGCACCTCTAGCTCGCGGGCGACCAGCAGCGTAGCCGTGCTGTCTTTACCGCCGCTCATGCTGACGATGTTGTGAGTAGGCATAGGGGGTCCTCGCCGGCTGGCGTAATTCGTTAAAGTGGAATTAGGTCTACGCTTAGCGCGTCATACAGAGGCGTGTTTTATGAGCAATTGCGAAAACAGGGAGCTGGGAATGTCGGATTGCGCATACTGCG
Source organism: Pseudomonas sp. Sample_16 (assembly GCF_004307665.1). NCBI lineage: Bacteria > Pseudomonadati > Pseudomonadota > Gammaproteobacteria > Pseudomonadales > Pseudomonadaceae > Pseudomonas > Pseudomonas sp. Sample_16. The sequence continues at coordinate 130,894 of NZ_RCOB01000179.1, read as the reverse complement.
GTTTAGAAATGGATTTCGTTCCCGATAACGACAGGCAGCGATTTGAGATCGAGTGTGAGCATTGCCACAAAATCAACATAGTCAGTTGGAGAGTTTGGGCTGAGGGCGTTTGGTACACCGGGATTAAGCACGAATGAAGCAGGCGCGCCGATTGGCTTAATTCATGGAACTGGCATATGCCCTCCCTATACGGAGCGGGATAAGGGAGAAGATCGATGAAGTTGGAATGTCCCAAGTGCGAGCAGCCACTGGTTGTTGAAAGATCGGAACTGCTCAAGCGCGATGATCAGCTCGCCGGAAGTAGGTGCGCAGCATGTGGTGTCGTGCTTCTCGACAAAGATATCAGCGAGGCCATTAAGAAAGCGTTGGGTGTGCTTCTCGGACGTCAGCTTTCGGAACAATAAAGGATGCGAGCCCCGCGGCTGACCTCGCCGGCTGGCGTGTGGCCGGATCAGGCGGTGATGCGCTCGCCGATCACGGTGGTGGTGAACTGAACGGTGTACTCGGTGACCAGCTCGAATTCGCCGCCGCAGGTATCACAGCTCATGCTCTTGTCGCCGTAATCTTCCGCCTCGATGTGGATCACTGTTGCGCAATGCGGGCACTTGCATTCGTCTTGGCAGCGATAATCCCACTCGTCGTAGTCAGACTCAGCGACCTTGGCCAGCGCTTTGGCTTTCGCAACGGCGTCTTCTGCGTCCTGACATGGTTTGCAGGTGAAGCCTTCTGGATGGCCCCACGGTGTTTCCGCCAGCTTCGAGCGGTGGGTGCCGCACAGCCGACAAACGTTGTGTTTGTCGCACACCGAGTAGCTGTACTTCTCACCGGTTCCGTTGCATTTAGCGCACCCGGATACCCAGTACCAAGCACCATCGATACGCTCGGCGTAAAGGCCGTTTTCCGGGGGCAACAGGCTGACTTCAGGCAGGTCAGTAGAGGTTCGGTGAAATCGGTGATGATCCTTCCCGTTCCAAACGTTGAGGCTGCCGTTACGCTGGCGCTGTGTCCACTCGCCCGGGATCTCCGGGATCAGGATCTTGGTGTTCTTGTCCATGGATTATCTCCAATCAGGCGCCCCCCTCCGTGACCGGTGGTGGCAATTTGGTTTGGGTTGGGGTATTACGGGTGACCGACACGGGGTCGGGTCATGGAGAGAGGTTCATGCAAACACAAGGCATTGTCGGAGCAATCAATCGCAGTAGGGGTATGGTGGGCATCTGGGTCGATGAGCAGGGCGGATATACAGTTATCGAAATGCTCTCTTCTCACCCTATTGAGGTTGGCGATGAGATAGTGTGGTCGGATGGTTACACTATGGGATCATGTAGCTACCGAAACGTCACGAAGGGCTGGGTTACAGACGTTTATGTGCAGAACCACGATGTCAGTACTGCCAGCCTGAGACAGCAGCTTCTCGCTTAATCTTCTCGACCAATACGAAGCGCCTCGCGATCGAATGCCAGCTTCAATTTCTGCGACACGTTTTCGGGTATCACGTATTCGTGTCGCGGAGGTTCGAGCAGGGGCAGGGCGCCGCCCGGGCCCAGCCCATGCAGGTGGTGAATCATTAGCGTGATCGCTTCGCCCTGTTCCTCGATGCCGCTCCAAGCCATCAGGTCAGCAAGGGCTTGGCGCGTACCGGGCAGACAGTGCAGCCTGATTTCCTCTTCGCCGCGGCTCTTCTTCTTCGCCGCGGCTTTCGCTGACCTTTCCGCGTTGCTCTTGGCCATGGCCTGCCTCTTCAATTCCGTGGGCCGGTATATCCAGCCATGTCTGTCGTCGGCGCTGGCGCACTTGGTTACCGATGCGCCTCATGCGGCGACCTTTACTTGATGCCAGGCCCCGGCTGCATAGAACAGCTTCGCGGCCTGCGCTTCTTCAAGCGTTACCTCTGCAGGAACAGCGATCCAACCAGACGCCACCAAGTGGTTTGGGTTGCAGCTGTTTCGCAGCTCCAGGTAGTAATGCTCGATGGCATCCGTCAGGCGCTCAACCTTGTAGATGCCCACCGGCGATATCTCCACCGATTTAACGTACTCAACGCCGCGCTCGTCCCGACACATGGCACTGATGTAGATCGTCCAGCAGTAGGAGAAATCGAACAGTGCGTTGGCAATGGCCAGGCTCCGGATCTGCCGGCAGTTCTTCCAGTTCGCCATGATCTGCGCGCCGCTGGGGTCAATGTTCACCACCGCAACGTGGTTGGTGTTGAGCAACGCCCGGCAGCTGCGTTCTGCCCGGGCGAAGCTGTTGTTGGGTTTGCGTTTCGACTTCATAGCGAGTCCGCCATTTTGCGCAGCGCCTTTCGCTCAGCGGCCGATATCGGCTTCGGCCGTCGCTTGAGGACCGTTTCAGGGTCTACCCAGTCGCGTCGCGCAGGCTTAGGCTTCATCCGCGCGGTTGGCAGGTCATGATAGTTGCTGCCGGGGCGAGTCAAGTAGTCCGCTACCGCAGCCTCGATTCGGTCTGACTCCGTTTGTTTTGCTCGAACTGCGTTGAGGTTGAGGCTGATCATGCGGCCGCCTTAACCAGCCTCACGCCGGCCATGCTGAAGTTTTGGCCCTGGTCAGCCACCATCGCATCAAGCGCTTCCCAATTGACGGTCAGCACGGAGATAGGCGCCTGCCCATAGGCCACAGCTTTGACCAGATCTAATAGGTCGAATACTTCGGCCTGAAGAGTCAGCGCCTGATGCGTTGATGCGGTTACCGACTTGGGTGTCGTTTGTGCTGCCGATGCGGATTTGATTGGAGCTGGAGTCACAACCGGGGCGGGCTCAGCGACAGACTCGATGACTTGCTTCGCCTTGGCCTCATCCTCGATTCGTTGCAGTTCTTCTTTCCGAATGCGCTCGCGCTGTGCTTCGGCTTTCGCTTCCTCCTCCTTCTTGTGCTCTGCGATTCGAACCTTGATCAGCGCGACCAGGTCGTCATTGGCTTTCATGACCAGTTGCTGAGCGTCTACGAAGAGGAACGCGTGATCGGCTGCCAATGTGCGCATGCTTTCGAGGTTCAGACGGATGCCGTCAGCGGTTTGGCTGGCGTCGATTTTTGCCCGGGCCAGCTCGGTATCGACCGCATCCTGCAGGCTGGCAATGGTGCGCTTGTTCTTCATGGCGCCCGCGAAGTCTGCGGCCACCGTTGGCAGGGTAACGTTGCCTAGGGTTTTGTTAATCGCTGTGATGTGATCAGTCAGCGCCTGTTCGGCTTTCTGCTTGATGTTGGTCTTTACCAGAAGCTCCTGAGCCTTCACCAACTTGTCGACCTTCAGACGAGTTTCCCGGGCGTGCTTGCTGATGCGGTCCAGCGAGCAGAACAGCTCGTCGATGGTCTGGGTTTGCGAGAGCGCCTGTTTCTTTGCCGCCATGACAGCGTCCTCAACGTCTCCGCACCACTTCACGGCTTTTTTCGCGTCCGCGAAGTCTTGGTCGGTTGTCAGCGCGGTTTTCACCGAGTCGATGACGGCCAGAGCCGACTGCTCGAACACTTTCAGGTTGCTGGCGGTAACCATGCCGGTCAGCTCGATGCGCAGCGCTGGCAACTCGTCCGGAGCCTTGCCGACAACTATTGAAGGGGCGTCCGGAACTTCGTGGCCGGAAAGATCGGCCTCGAACTGTTTCCAGCCTTCGACCAACTGACCAGCACGACCGGCGACCGGGCGATATTCCATGCTGACGAAGTTTTCGGCGGTGCCGTCAGAGCACACAAAGATCACGCGCTCGGCGCCGCTCACCAGCAGCTGCTGCTCAAGCTGCCAATAGTAGTGAGGGGACAAGTCTTCGGCGTGCACCTGGGCGACCAACGATTCGTTCCAGAGCTTATGCTCGAACAACGTCTCGCCGAGCATCGTCGCGCCGTCCATCGAGGCGAGCATGTTGCCCGATGTGCCAACGACCGGGTACAGCTCTTCGCCAATCATTGCCTCGACCAATGGCCGGGCCAGCGCTTCGGTTGCGTGACCTTTGTCGAAGATGTGCTGCTGCGATGGAGTAACCTCCGGTGCAATGCCGGTCTTCTTCAGCGTCAGCAGATCGGTGCGGGTTTGATACTTCGAGGCGCCCATCATTGCCGGCGCTTCGGATGCGGTGAAGTGCTGGCTGCGCAGGGCATGCCACTCGGCGGAGCCTTGAGCTACGTTATGAATTTTCATGCTTGATCTCCGTCGAGGGCTTTCAGGTTGGCGATTTTTTCTTTTTGCGCGTCGCTCAGCGTGTACTTGCTGCTGATGGTCGCGATCAGGTGTTCGGGACTGGTACGGCCCGCATCAATCAACGGCTGCCATTTAATGAGGTTCTCATCGAGCAGGTCGTCCTGGTAGGTGGGCAATGCTTCCGGCTCGGGCTGAGCTTGCTGCTGGGGGCTAATGTCGCGCGCCGCTTCCTCGAAGGACTTGCCTTCCATTTCGTCGGCGGTTGGGGCTGATCCGACTTCGGGGAATGCTTTGCGCAGAGCCTGAGCTTCGGCGCATTTGGCGAGCTGGGCAAAAGCCCGGCGCTTCCACATGGCATTCGGCGCGACGGTGTCTTTTCCGGCCGTTGCATAGTTCTCCATCCAGCGCTCGCTTGCGGTGAACTCGGCAACAAGCCCGTTTGACATCTGCCGCTTCACCGTGACCCGGCACCATTCCGGATAGGTGACTTCGACGCCTGCCAACTTCGTGGTAACCGATGGCCCGAACTCAGGGTCGCTGATGCCGGCGTATTGCCCGGTTCTTGCTGCCTGAATGCGGTAAAGGCCGATCCCCGGCATTACCACGTCGACCATGCCGCGGCCCTTCTGGTAGACCGGAACGATGTGAACCGGCTTCAGCATCGGGTCCAAGTGCGCGGCCTGGCAGTAGGCCAAGACCATTACGACCGAGTTACGAGCAGCTCCCGGGTAGAGGCTGCCACTCAAAACCTCGACAAGTGCTGACTCGGACATGGCCGGCTCTTGGTCGACCTGTTTCATTAGTGCGGACATGGGGAATCCTTGCCGCGATGTACGCAGCGTTTAAAGATGTGAGTTATTGGGTGGCGCGGTCAGCCAGAGCGCTGAGCAACATCAGAAAGGAGAGGGTGGTGATTGCAGAGAACGATCCGCGCCAGATCAAAACGCGGCGCGTCCACTGGCGGCTGGTCATCGAAACACCCGGTAGGTGGTCGAGTGCGGTACCTGGCAAACGCCAGACGAATTACGCGCTTCGGTGTAAATGGCAATCGCGGAAACAAGCAGGGTTGCAAGAGCCCAGTAGGCAAGCTTCATGGTCGAACCCTCACCGCGATTCGTCTGCCTTTCATGGTTGGGGCCAAGCGCTGGGGAAGGTTTGCCACCAGCTCATCTCGCTGACGCCCAATCACCTCGTTGAAGGGAAGTCCGAAACCGAGCAAAGCGATCTTGCGCTCGATGTCGTCGAGCTGTTCGTCGATGAGCGATTTCACGAGTGGTGTACTCATGCAGCCTCCATGCGCTGTCGACTGATCTTCAGCAGACGGGCGCTGTAGTGGTGGAATTCTTCGGCGGTGATATCACCAGCAGTGAAGTGTCGGACGATCAGTCCCTCGGTGAGGCTGTCGTCGATATCCCAGTTGCCGGGATGCTCAAGGGTTTCCAGCGACTGATCTATGGCGATATGCGGGCTCATAGTTTAGCGTCCTCGGACTGGGCGATCAGCGCATCATCTGCGAGCGGCTCCAGAAGGGTTTCGGCGATCTCGCCAAGCTTGCCCAGCGGGTGGTCGCTATTGCCGAGTAGTTCAGCTACAGCGGTCTTGTCCGAGCTTCCATTCGCTGCAGTAATAAGCAGCCAACCGAGCGCCGGTGTATGAACCTCACTGTCAGCAAGTCGGTTGTTCACGTATTCATCCACTGCCAAGGCGAACTCCTCAGCAGTCACGCCCTGTGGAGCATGCATTCGGCGCTGAAAGAACACATTGTTGCCGCGCAGCAACTCTTCAGCCGCGTTGTAAATCCATTCCGCCCGAGCGTCATCTTGCGGGCTTTCGCTCACTGGAGGCGGCAGGCGACGTTCAAGTCTCAATTGAGCAAGCTGTAATGGGTTCATGACCGCCTCCAGAGGGCGAGGTGGAGTAGGCGAGGGCCGCCCATCCGTTTTAAGCATATGGACCGCGGGCCATTAGGCGCGCTCCACTTTTCAGATAAGCGATGCAGGGGGCCGCATTGCGCGGTACAGAATCATCCGCATCGGGGTGTGATCTGGCCGGTGCTGATCTCCGGCTCAAGCGGTAGGTTGTCCCTGTTTCAATAGGCTGGGTCAGAACCACTGATTTGTCCTGCTTTGTACCTTCGCGCATCAGCCTGCGCATTCAGATCACACTCCGATGCGGCCTGGTGCTGGGGAGTACCAGGGCATCGGGCCGTCTTTCCGGCTGTCACCCCTAGCCTTACGGGGTTCGCAGCTTTCTTGATTTGGCTCATTTGCTAAGCCTTCGCTCATACGGAGCGAAACGAACACTGCTTTGGAGTGCCCACAAAGTCCGTATTGTCCGACGGTCGTGGCGGAGGCGGCTTAATCCCCGCTCTGGATTCGGTGAGGCTCCGCCATCCCGCTGCCCACTCAGTGAATGGGCAGAAGTGATGTTTTCTGGTCAGTTGTCATCTAGCGGTTTACAACTCATTTCCCGGACTTCATCAGCTCAAGCGTGGTGATCGCTGAGTTGTAGCCGCGCACCCATTCCGCTGGCTTGCCGCGCATCCCTGAGCTTGATGATTGCCTCGGCAATGACCAAATTCCTTTCCGCTTCGTACTTCTTCCGCCAGTTGATAGGCGGCTTTTTCGGTGTCGCGTGACGCCTTTTGAAGCCAGCGATGTACTCTTGTGCTGTAGCCATTTCTCTTCCCTCGAACCGTCAAGTCTTGCTTGTCAGTTGATTTCCCGTCTGGCCCTGTTTCCAAGGCCAGCCAGTGAAATCTGTTTTCCATTCCATGCGCGGCGCCGCGGTTTCCCCACCTGGCCGGCGTCACACATTTCGTGTTCGGTGTTCTTCGCCGGCTGGCTTGCATGGTTTGGCGTCCTCCCATATGGGGAGTCCGGCAGGTTCCAGAGCCTGCATGGAGATCGAAATTTGTGTTTCGCGCTGTGCCCGTTTCCGGGGATCGATCCGCGAAGATTCTTGACTGTTAAAGAGCGGCGCGGCTTTCGCTGCTGGCCGGCGATGTTCATTGCTGGCTTGAGATGAATTTAAGCAAGCTGAAATCAGCGTGTCAAGCATGCTTAATAAATAAATTCAGATTGCTGAAATTCGTAGGCGATAAAAAGCCCGCTCAATGGCGGGCTCATTTATGCGTCGCAGTATTCTCGCCAGCCGATCCTGACAGTGCCGCCCTCCAGGATCTCGACCCGGACGCCAGAGGTCTCGCCGATCTCATCCAGTAGGCGCTGCCAGTCCTCTGGTGATTCGTGATCCAGCCTTGCCACTGTAACCGCCTGTACCTTTTGAATGCTTGGAGCGGCGATCAGGGCTTGCAGGCGGCGGCCTGCCGCTTCATAGGAAGAGGACGATTTCGATGTGGTAAATGCTGGACTGGGCACGTGGAGCTCCTTACTTATACTGTTTGTATATACAGTATTTGTGTTGATCAGCATTGGCAAGCACAGTAATGCATTAGTGCATATATTTTGTGAGAGGCTGTCTCTTAGGCGTAAAAAAGCCCGCGTTTGGCGGGCTTGGGTGCTGTGTGTAAAGGTCAGTTAGAAAACTTCACCTCAGTCGCGAGGGCTTCCTTCGCGGCCTGGTACGCGGATTTGGCTTGCTGGTCTGTGGTGCGATACGGGCTCATTGAGGTGAGATAGGCCGACCATTTCGCATATAGGTCCTTGCTCAGCTCTGCTTGTTTCGCTGGCACCTTGGCGGCTTTCAGTCGATTCACTGCCTCGTCACCCTGTGCCCTGGCATGCTTGAAGCATTCCATAAGCGAATTGCTGTACTCGGCGATCAACGGGCGATTGTTATACCGAACCGCATAGCTACCCGTCGTGGCTTCAAGATCACACTGCCATGCCGGGAGATCCAGCTGCCGAGAGAAGTTGACGGCCTCAGGTGACTTTGGGTCATATTTGAAGTCAATAGGCTTGAACAAATGTGGCGACTTGGCAGGGGCTGCAGCTGCCGGCGCAAACGAAGTTCTTTTCTGCGGAGCTGCGCAACCAACCAAGGCTATCGTTAAAGCAGCAAACAGGGTGCAGGTTTTCAAATGCATGGTATCCCTCCCTTAATTGAGCCAGCATTTTACCACCCGTGGCTTGTCGCCATCATTGTCGAGAGGAAGGGGAGAGGAGTCCGCTCAGTGGCGGACTGGGGTTCAGATCGAGGGAGGGCAGAAACAAGCTTGGCGCTGGGCCGAGCTGCAAATCAGGCTGCGACGGTGGCTCTGGGGATTTTCGCATCAGGTACGGAAATGCCTTCTTTGAAAAACATAACCTCATCGCCCACATATCTCGCTTGAGCGGTGTAGTGCAGGCCGTAACTCAGCGCCTCGTTCCGGCTGTACATCTCGCAGATTTCTGGTGCGCTATCGTATGAGACCACCCATGGCCTTTCGAAGCTTGGCGATTGCAATAACTGAGCAATTTGTAAATGGTCATCATGCTTGTAGAAGTTACGATACAAGCCGCGCCCTTTAACGTAGTAGGGCGGGTCGAGGTAGATCAGCGACTGTTCGGGCAAAAAATCAACCGCGCGGCTGAGCAAGAGAAAAGCGTCCTCGCAATATACCGAAATACTCCCTGCATTCAGCGCGATTCGTTCAAGCCGAGCGGCGATCATCTCTTTGCTGAAGCGAGCGTCAAGCTTGTAAGCGCCAGTCTGCGCCTTTCCTCCAATCACGCCCCCTTTGAGAATGCCGGAGCGATTAGTGCGGTTCACGAAGAGAGTAGCGAAGCCTCTCTCGGCAAGCGAGAGATTCGGATCTTGGGAAAGCATCACCGATCGCCAGTAATGCCACTGATCCATCGAGATTGGAGTGTCATGGAGCAGTCTGAGCATGTTTTCGGGGTCGCTTGTTGCAGCCGACCAAAATGCGTGGACAGCAGGGTCTAGATCGTTGATGTGGGCATGGGTTGCATGGCCGTCAAAAAGAAGCTCAAGAGCCACGCCAGCGCCGCCGGCGAAGGGCTCAAGGTAGTGGCCGCTTTCCAAGCTGTTAGCCCGCATCACCTCCGCAATGAAAGGCGCAAAGCGAGCCTTTCCGCCAGGGTAGCGCAAGGGGCTGTATAGCTTGTTGGAGTACATTTTGATCTCGTCCTTTGAGGCATGCGAGCCTCAGTTTAGCGGCGCGCAGTATACTTGGCCAGCTTTCAAAATGAGAGCTTCGCGGTGTGAATAGCCGCTTCGACGAGCTCAGCCTCGAACGCATCCACGAGTTCTTGGTGCTCCGAAAGCCAGAGCTCCACCATCTGCCAGTCTTTGATGATTTCAAGCCTCTCGTTCCACCAGCGTTTTGCCGGCTCACGCTTGGATATGTCCGTATTGCCTTTGAGAAGGTGTTCTTTCAATTGGTCGCTGGTTATCCCATTGGCCGCCAAAGCAGTGCGAGCGTTGGGAAAATATTGGTTATTTGCGGCAAGGATTTTGGCAAATTCGTAAATAGTGCGTTCTGGCGAAAAGCTAGAGCCGGTAGTATCTTTTGCTCCGGGTAACTTCACAATATTTTTAAGTTTCCCCGATCCTTTTTTTACTGATGCATCAGCGTCCACCACGATAAGCACTGTCTTGAAGTAAGGGTCGAACGATTGCAATCCTTGCAAATTATTACAGCCTACGGAAATGGGTATTGGTTTGAGGTTTGCGCCGCAAGCAGATTTAACTTTTCGCTTAAGTTTTGATGTTAACAACGTCACCAGGAAGAAATTTGCTTCAGCGTCCTCAAGATAGACTTTTAAATGCCTCGGCTTTTCCTTTATTGGCTTTATGGGTTTGGGCGGAATAAGCAACATGTCATTGCGTATGGCTTGTATGGACGGATCTAGCAGTACGCGGGGCTGAACAGTATCGGTTAAATATACAATAGAGTCCATGGCGACCCCGTTGCCGCCTATTGGGTTGTTTTCAGGGTGAGCAGCCTCGATCAAGCAAAGAGAGTGCGTGGTTGCGACAACCTGTATTCGCAATTTCTTGGCATGGTTCCCTATGGCCGAAATAAGCCTTTGCTGCGCATGGGGATGGAATCCCGCGTCGAGTTCATCAATGACCATCAAGCCGCCCGGGTATTGTGACCACTCTCTGGCAAGCTTCCTGAACGAGGCGAAGGCTGTCGCTATGGCGCTTAGGCTGTCCTGCCCGAGTGATACACTTTTGGGGCTATGACCATACTCAGGATGTTTTGCGATTTTATTTGTGCCTTGGATCGATTGGGTGGTTATGACTTTTCCTGCCTCTGCAGCGTCCCCTAGCCCGATTACACTGGAAATAAAGTCCGCTATGAAAGCAGCGTCAGACGCATCTATAGCTGTATCAATTAAGCTAACTATTTTTTCCGGATCACTTTCGCCAATCGGTATCATGCGTGTCATGCCGAGATATATCGTCGGCAGAGGCACCTTGGCTGCCACCCCTATATTGATTTCGTGCTCTTCTTGAACAAAATCGCTATCTGGTCTATTTCTTGGTACTACCCTGGCCTCTAGCCGAGTGGTCTCGCCATCGCTATTTACGACGGTTCGTTTTGATAGGGCGCACCGCTTCTGCATTAGAACTGCGTTAATTTCATATTCGAGTATAGGATTTGGAAGGGTGTCGGCATTTTGGTGAAAAAGAAACTCCGTCTCGTAATCGATATGAATTATCTCATTCAGCAAGCCCCTGAAAAGTTTCCCCGTATAGCTACTGTACTTTCTAGCGGTGAGGCCGGATCCATTGGCCACCAAGGCCAGAATAGTTGACTTGCCTATCCCATTGTGTCCGGCGATCAGCGTAATACGCGGTGCAAACTCTATCGTAAGATCTTTGAGTTTCCTGAAGGGAGGCTGCTCTATTGCAAGGCTCTTCACTGTAATTTGCTGAAGACCTGTATCTGCTTGAGAAGCGAGTTTCTTCTTGCTTGAATGACGAGGCGCCATGGTCTTCCCTGAAATTATCGACTGCTATCTGGGGTATTTTAATTAGTGTTGTAGTAATGAAGAGTCGCAAAGATCATCCAGAGTCGGCCCTGATGATTCGGCCACCTCTAACCTCTTCCGCATACCCTGCCAGCTTGTTCTCAGCCTCCTGAAATCCGGCAGCGATCCGCAGCAGTTCTTTGGCCTCATCCTCATGCCCGGCCTCTGACAGCTTCCCTGCAGCCTGCATCAGATCGACTCCTGACCATTCGAGCAGGGCCGCAGCTTCTTTTAGATCGCGGCGCAATTGTTGGTTAGGTTTGGTAAGGGCCATGGCGCCGTCCAGCTCAGTAGTGAAACTTCTGTGTTGCTTGCACTACGACGCCAACTATCCGGCAGTTTTCATCAAAGACTTCGGTCGGGTATCCAGGGTTGAGCGGCTTCAGATAGAGCTTTCCGCCATCGCTGACCAGCTTCTTGAAGGTCGCCTCGTTGCTGTCTGGAAGTTTGGCTACAACAAGCTTGCCTGGCGCCGCTTCTACTTCGGTATCCACAAGGATCAGTGAGCCCTGGGCAATGCTTGTACCTACCGGCGATGTCATCGAGTCGCCTTTGACTTCAAGCCAGAACGCCGGGCCTTTCGAGTTGTATTCGGAAAACTCGTAGCGATCCGATATGCCTGCAGGGTAGGGCTCTACAGCCTCGGCCCAGGAGCCAGCCGATACCCAACTGATCACTGGATAGCGGAAGCTCCGAGAAGGCTGCTCAGTCATCGAGACGTTGGGCTCTGGCGCCTCCTGCTCCGCACCCTCACCAATAGCAAGCCACTCTGCTCTGAAGCCAGTCGCTTTTGCCAAGGCGTAGAGATTCTCTGGCCGGAGGCTTTTGCTCTCGCCAGTGATCCATTGAGTGACAGCAGAGTTCGCGACGCCGCACAGCGCCGCAATTTCGCCCTTCTTTTTCCCGCTGAGCTGTATAGCTCGGGCAATACGTTCGTGTCTTTCCATGGACCCAATATTAAGTTAACTGAATTTAAGCATGCAGTAGTCGCAAAACTACGTTGACTCATTAAATTAAGCATGCTGAAATTGCGTAAAGCTCGAACGAGGATGCGCAATGAATACGCATGAAGTAGCCGAATTCTTCGGCAACAAAACAAAGCTGGCACTGGCGCTGGGCATCCGGCCGAGCGCAGTGACCATGTGGGGGGAAACCATTCCCGAATCCCGTCAGTACCAGATCCAAGTCCTTTCCAAGGGCAAGTTCAAGGCGATCAAAAAACAGCAGGCCGCCTAACTCAATTTTGCTCGCCTCGATGCGAGCAAGACGGTTGCGCGCTCAAAGCCGCGTAACTCATCAGAGCAAAGATGATCTCGCAGAGGGTCAGCGACCCGCTCGAACGCAGGCCACAGCCTGAGTTGAGACGACAAGGGAAGGGTGGAAGCCAAGGCAGCCACCAGGCAGCAAAGGGCGGCTATCTCGCCTTGTAATTCGGAGTGAGTGGTCATGGATGCGTCCCTGATCAGTTGATGACCAGATCATCGCTTTGTTGGCGTAAAGCCACCACGGAAACAAATTTGAGGTTTTACGAATGGAAGATTTTCTGCGGGCCTGCCAAAGCGCTGTTCTGGATAACGAAGCCAAAGCACTGGCGGCAAAGATGGGTGTGTCGCACGTTGGCCTGCTCCAGCGTGCCAACCCAGACAACGATGCTCACCACCTGACCGTGGAGCATTTGTTCGGAATCTTGCTGCACACCGGCGACATGCGGCCTCTGGCTACGCTCGCAAATGAATTCGGCTTCGACCTGGTCGCCAAGTCTGCTCCTAAGCCTCAGGCACTCACCAAATCGCTCATCAATGTCGGCAAGGAAGTGGCCGATTTGACTATCGCCGTGCACGAAGCGCTCGGCGACGACCATGTCAGCACCTTCGAAAAATCTTTGATTCGCCAAGAGATCAACCACGTCCGGCAAAGCCTGGACGTGATGGATGCATCGGTGAAGGCCGCCTGAATCCCAGGCACAAAAAAGCCGGGATTGCGCCCCGGCTAATTCGATACCACTCAATGAGGCGGATTATGCAGAGCCAACCCAATTCAAGCAATACCTCGACCAATGTCGCGACACGTTTTGTTAATTCTGAAAACGTGTCGCGTACCACGATGTCTTCCCGCGAGATCGCCAACGTCACCGGTAAGCGGCACGCTAACGTGAAGCGCGACATCACCGGGATGCTGAAAGAACTGAAATCAGATGTACTCAGTTTTGAGCACATCTATTTGGATGGCCAGAACCGCGAGCAGGTCGAATACATGCTTGATCGCGAGCACACCGACTGCCTGCTCACCGGCTATAGCGCGCCGATGCGCATGAAGGTGATTCGCCGGTGGCGCGAGCTTGAACAGCAGCAGGGCGCCCGCGAGCAGGTTCTGCTCAATGGCACAAAGGTCGTCGGCGAGATCGCCATCATGGAGTGCTTCACGCGCCTGCTGAAGCCCGCCCAGTCCTGCCAGATGGCAATGCTGACTAAGATCGCACAGAACAACGGCCTGGACCCAAAATTTCTACCAGGCTACGCCGTCGACGCGGCGCCTGATGCGGCCGGCGGCTCATCGATGTCCACCAAGTCGGCCACGGCCTTGCTGAAAGACAATGGCATCCGTATTGCGCCGGCGGCGTTCAACCGTGCACTGGCGGCGAAAGGCTTCCTCAAGCAGCTCCAACGCAAAAACTCCAAGCAGGAGACGGTCGACTTCTGGTCGGTGACTGAGCAGGGCCTTCGTTTTGGCAAGAATTTGACCAATCCTCAATCCCCCCGCGAGACGCAGCCTTACTGGTACGTCGATCGCTTCCTCGAGTTGGCCAAATTGGTCGGGAAGGCCTGATATGCAATTCACCGTCACGATCAACCAGGTGAAGGCGCTGGAGTGGGGGCTGAACTCCCAGCAGGCCCTGCTGTTCGCCTTCGTCTATGGCTGCCCGAGCTGGACCAAGCCAATCAAGACGGACGATGGGATCTTCTTCGCGCTGAGCAAGGCCAAGATCATCGAGGAGCTGCCGCTGCTCACTGACAAGCCGGACACCGCTTACCGCATGCTGAAGGCCCTGGAAGAGGCCGGTTTGATTGAGCTTTCCAGCACCTCGAACATCACGCTGTTTCGCCTGACCGAGAAGGCGATCGAGTGGAATCAGAAGCTTGATGGGTCGGAAAAATATCCGACCCCTCCAGTGAACAAGGGTCGAAAAAAAATCCGGTCTACCTCGGAAAAAAATCCGAGCAAGGTCGGAGAAAAATCCGAGGCAGGGTCGGAAAAATCTCCGACAAATCAGGATACTAATCATCAGGGTACCAATCAGGATACCAGTCAGGACTTGCAAGACGGACCGGACAAGCCGGCCCGCAACCTGGTGCTGGTGGTTGATCGCACCGACGGTCCCCGCGTGGAGATTCCCGCCGACATGCCGGGCCCCAAAGACCAGTCCTGCAAAACCTTCAAGGCCTGGGCGAACTACGCCATGGCCTACCGCAAACGCTACAGCACCTGGCCAGTGTGGAACGCCAAAGTCGGTGGCCAACTCGGCCAACTTGTTGACCGCCTCGGCGCCGATGTCGCGCATCACGTAGCTGCTCACTTCCTGAAGACCAGTGATGCAGCTGTCCTCCGCAAGTGCCACAGCCTCAACGAGCTGCTGGCCAACGCCGAGAGCTATCACACCCAGTGGGTAACCGGTCAGCGCATCAACGGTGCCACTGCGCGCCAGTTGGAGCGCACTGAGGCGAACGCATCGGCTGCCGAGCAGGCAGCGCAGATGGTTCTGGCCAAGCGCCAGGCGGGGGCACGCAATGAATACCTTTGAGATGAATGACCAGCAGGTTGCCGGCTTGGCGGCAGCGATCTGTGCCACCGCTGAGGCCATGGGCCAGGAGATGAACCCAGGTACTGCGGCAATGATGGCTGAAGACCTGTGCGCTTACTCCGTACCCGTCGTGAAGGCTGCGCTCAAGGCCTGCCGCTTCGAGGTGAAGGGCAAGCTGGCCATGGCCGATATCCTGCAGCGCGTTCAGGCCGCCGATGGCCGCCCGGGCAGAGACGAAGCCTGGGCGATCGCCATGACTTCGAACGACGAATTCGAAACCGTGGTGCTGACCGACGAAATTCAACTGGCGCTGGCCGCCGCGAAACCTGTCCTCGATGCTGGCGATAAGGTCGGCGCCCGCATGGCATTCAACAGCGCCTACGAGCGCCTGGTCGGCCAGGCCCGGGAGGACAACAAGCAGGTCAACTGGCACGTGTCTGTCGGCTTCGATGCCAATCGCCGTGTGCAGGCAATCAGTAAGGCCGCGCAGATGCAGCGGATCCCCCAGGAGCGCGCCCAGCAGTATCTGGCAGACCTGAGTGTCGAGCCAGTCACCGAGGATGGCCGGGCGCTGGCGGGTTTGATCACCGGCACCATAACCCGCCCGGCGCCGAAGCTGCGCGCCAAGCTCGCGGCCGTGAAGGATTCGATGCTCGCCATGCGGAGAGTGTCGGCCGAGAAAAAAACAGAACTACGCATCCTGGCAGCAAATGAGCTGGCTGATCGCCGTGCGCTGCTGGTTCAGCAGGCCGAACAATTGGAAGCAAGGAGGGCGGCGCAGTGACCATCGACAAACAGAAACTCCAGAAACTGCTGTGGAGTGAAGTCGCTTCCTGGAAGGCTGACTGTGGGGAGTGGAAGCAGAACGCAGAGGCGCTAGGTGAATTTCTCGGTGAGAAGACCGTGGAGGAAGTTGCGTTGGAACTGTTGGCAGAGAACAAGCGGCTGCGCGACTTCATTTCCGACATAAGCAGGACATCTGGTGACAAGGGTGCCGTCATGGGTGCGCGCCAATTGCTGAAGGAGTTCGGGCAATGACCGACAAGATCAGCGTCAACTGTCAGGCCAGGCTTACCCAGGCAATCACCCAACTGACCACCATGTTCCGCGAGAAGAAGTTCGTCGTGGTGTCGCTGCGCCCGGGCAAGGACCGCACGCTCGACCAGAACCGTCTCTGGTTCGCGATGTACAAGCGTATCGCCGAGATGACTCAGATCGGCGACGAGGCTGACGCTCGGCGGTACTGCAAGTTGCACATCGGCGTGCAGATCCTGCTGAACGAGGATGCCGGTTTTCAGGCGGAGTGGTATCGGATCATGCGCCATCTGTCCTACGAAACGAAGCTGGACATGATGGGCGAATGCCACTTGTTCGGTCCTGACGGCTTCCCGGTGACCAGCCTGTTCAACCGCTCCCAGGGCATTGCCTACACCGACCGCATTGTCACGCGCTTCGCCCCGCAGGGCGTGTACTTCGATGATCTGCTGAGCCAGGAGGCTGCATGAGTCTCACAGCAAGGAAGCCACGCCCGAAGAAATGCCGCGTTGAAACCTGTGGGGCCGCATTCGTCCCTGCGCGCCTAGGTCAGGCAGTTTGCAGCCCGGCGTGCGCAATGATCGATGCGCCGAAGAATCAGGAGAAAGCGCGCAAGGCCATCCATCAGCGCGAGCGCCGCGAGATCAAGGTCCGCAAAGAGAAACTGAAGAGTAGGGCGGAACACCTGCGGGAGGCCCAGGCCGCAGTGAATGAATTCGTCCGACTGCGCGATGCAGACCTGCCTTGCATCAGCTGCGATTCGATGCCGAACGACAACGACCTGATGACAGGCAGCCGCTGGGACGCCGGCCACTACCGGTCCGTCGGCGCCTGCCCGGAACTGCGATTCGAGCCGCTGAACATCCACCGCCAGTGCGTCAAGTGCAACCGCAACCTCTCCGGTAACGCGGTCGAGTACCGCATCCGGCTGGTGCAGCGCATCGGCGCCGAAACCGTGGCTTGGCTTGAAGGGCCTCATCCAGCCCGAAAGTTCACCGTAGAAGAAATCAAGGCTATCAAGGCCGAATACAGGTCAAAGACAAGAGAGCTGAAGGGGAGAGCGGCATGACATATCGAAACGTGATATCCGCAGTGGTTCGGGCGCTCGCCGCCGAAACTATCAACTCCGCCGGCGGCTGCGACTTCGAACCAAAGGTCCAATGCGCCAAACAGAAAGGGGAGATCGTCGGCAAGGAAGCGGCCTTTCTCCAAGATTGCTGGGTCTTCGGCCGCCTGCACAAATCGCTATCCGCTGCCCATTGGCGCGCGCTAGTGGCGAAGTACTCCACGCACACTGAACGCAAGCACGCAGCCATTGCTGAGCTGACGAAAGTCATGCGTTCGCCAGCGCCTGAGCGTTTCCTGCATTGCGCGGTAGTGACCTGGGCGCTGCCCAAACTGGCCGGTGTTGACGGAAAGCGGTCAACCAACGTGCTGCCCGCTGGCTGGTACGAGATGGACAACTGGTCGGACGAGCCGCACCCGATCAAGACTCAGGAGCGCTGGCGGCGAGACATCCGCAAGGCCCTGGAGCGTGAAGTTGATGAGGCGCTAGTGTGTGCTCAAACGCTGCTGGATGCTGATGAATTGATTGCAACAAAAGCCGCTTGACTGGCAATGAGCCAATGAGCCATTATCCACCCATCCTGTTATTCCTGCGTGTTTAGGACTGACAAAGAAAACCCGGCCACCGCGTCGGGTTTTTTTATGGCTGAAATTTACCTGTAGCCGGGGCAGCCTTCGGGACGGCCTGGACGTCGATAGCCGGATAGTGCGACGTACGGAATCAACACCGGCAGCCCGTGCACCCTGCACACCAATGCTTACAGGGTGGCGCGAGACTGGAACAGCGAGATCGATGCACCGGGGCGTCGACGCTGGGATGGTCTTTGGCGGACAGCGCGGAAAGACGCGCAATTATTTATTCATTTCACGCTTAATTTGCATCCATTCGCAGTATGCCTTCGTACGTTGGATATCCGCGCGCGCTTTAGCCTCGGCGAACCGATCCCATGTATCAGGGCAACTCTGATCGTATTCGATAATTTTATAAGCGGCGTCATCCAAAAGATCGGCCTGGCGAAACTGCTCAGTGTTAGCGGCGATCCGGGCATCCCAAACCTTTATGTCAGTAGGTGCGGCTGTACGTTTAGCCATTTGTTCACACCTCCTCCCAAGTGACCGCGGATGTCTCTCGCCACTTCACATCGGTGATACCGAACTTTTCCGCCATCGGCTTCGTAAAGCGTTTCAAGGGGGGGCGCCCTGGTTTTGGTATTGGAGCGATGCCAGCGTCACAGCTCGCCCATTGCCAAGCCTCCGCATTATTCATCAGCTTCGAGCGGATGATGAAGGACCTTGGCTCTCCATAGATTCTGTACTCAATTACGTAAATATCGACATTGCTCACGAATATTGCTCCGTCCTGGTCCATGAATAAGTGATATTTGGTATTGAGAAAGATTCAAAAAATTGTCTGACAATTCGTAATGGGCTGATTTGGCTCATTTTTACGAGAAATCAGCACCTATTCAGGGCTTCTGCATTAGCAGGTGCCTTTTCGTTTTCGCCTCCCCACACCCACTGCTTTGAGCTGGGAGTGCTGCTGGAGCTGATTCAATTCAAGTCATGCCAACGGAGTCGAGCGCATGGAGTATTTTCACCGCCTGCTCGACAAACTCGACTGGGCTATTGCGGGCCTCGTTGGGGCCGTCGTTGCAAGCTGGTGGCATCGCGAAGACCTGACAGACCGAAAGGCCTGGCTCATCTTCCTGTGCACCGGCGCTGCGTGTGCACACTACCTGACCGGAATGGTCAGCGCGTACTTCAGCATCATCGAGCCGCGTAGCGTTGCTGGAGTTGGCTTTCTGCTAGGCACCTTCGGGGGGTCGCTAATTGCCGCGATCACCCGTGCGATCAAAGCCGCCGACCTCTGGGCTTTCATCCGATCCAAGTTCGGGGGGGGCGCCCCATGATCTATGAACACATCACAGGCTATGCCGCTGGCGTCATTGCCATGTGGGCCACCTGGTGCGTGCTGAGTGGGAAGGTTCGTGATGGAGTGCTGGGTAAGTTCATCTACGCGGTGATCGCCTTCAGCGGCTATGCGATCCTTGCTCGCCCTGAGCGGATGTTCACCAGTTCAGGCGCTGCCGAGGCAACCCTGTATCTAGCGTTGGCCACCGCGGGCGTCCGGCATTGGTTCGTCGCCACCTATTGGGGCTGGGTCAAGGCCTGGATCTGCCGCAATCTCAATTGCGAACACTGCCTGCACTGCGACATGCGTCCTAAGAGTCAGCAGGTTGAACGCAGGGAAGGGCGTGAGCAAGTAGGTCTTACCGAACACGATTCACCGCGTAAATCATAGGTCGCGACACAATTTACGAATGCGCAAAACGTGTCGCGACATTTGTGATAGGCGCAGTGACTGATCAGCGCGCACCCCTACGATTCGTTGTACTCACGATAAAGTTGCTCTAATGCTTGACTGTACTCATCGCCGGTTAACTTGGCCTTGAGTGCTGTAATCGTTTGCTGCGCACTCTCCTCAGCAAGCGCGCCGCTTTTATTTAACCGCGCAGCCCATTCTTTAGCGGCCTGTAGTACCAACTCTTCGTTTATGCGGTCAATCATTTTTCCATTCCTCTATGACCGATCAGACGCTAACCATAAACCCAATCGTCGTGAATGAGGCTGCGGACTGATGAAGCGTCCATATCCTCCGGAATCACTACTTGAGTTGTTGGGCCTATCCGATATTCACATCCGTCTCACTCCCGCGCCAGAAGTGTGGGAGTGGCTCAAGACCGAGATCCTCGCCGACACCGGCAGCATTCACAACGAAGATCATGCCCACCTGCTGGATGCAGACATCCGGATCATGTGGGCGTCTTCCGCCATCGAGAAGCAAGGACGCACGGTTCTGGGTCAAGCCGAACAGGTAGCGTTCCGCGCCGGTGGTTGGCAGAAAGCCCGCATGGAACAACAGATGCGTGATTGGTTCGGCGAAGTGCCGGCGTTCATCATCACCCTGGCTGCCGATTACTGCTCCCAGTGCAGCGACCTTGACTTCTGCGCTTTGATCGAACATGAGCTGTATCACCTGGCTCACGCGACCGACAAATACGGTCAGCCAGCATTCACCCAGGACGGCGCACCGAAGATCAAGCTGCAGGGACATGACGTTGAAGAGTTCGTCGGTGTCGTCCGCCGCTATGGTGCGAGTGCTGACGTGCAGGTGCTGGTGGATGCAGCAAACAAGCCCGCCGAGGTGGGGAAATTGAACATTGCGAGGGCCTGCGGAACCTGTCTGCTCAAGTCGGCCTGACTTTGACAGTACTTTGACGGATGCCCATTTATGGCCGCACTCAGAGACGAGGTGAAAGCCTTTGTAGTACAGGCACTCGCCTGCTTTGACACGCCATCGCAAGTTGTTGCGTCGGTCAAAGAGCGATTCGGTCTCGATGTCACTCGCCAACAGTGCGAAGCGTACGACCCGACGAAATACGTAGGGCGCAACCTGCATGCGAAGTGGCAGACCCTGTTTCACGACACCCGTAAGCGGTTTCGTGAAGAGACAGCGGAGATCCCGATTGCTAACAGAGCGTTCCGCCTTCGTGCCATGAGTCGATTTGTGGAGAAGGCCGAGACGATGAAGAACATCGGCCTGGCAATGCAAATTCTGGAGCAGGCCGCGAAGGAGGTCGGCGACATCTATGTCAACCGCAACCGGAAAGACGAGCCCGACGACGAGCCGGCGATACCGACCCGTATCCAGGTTGATGTAGTGGATGCGAGGAAACCGAATGCCGAGCCTTAACGTTCCGCAGTCGCAGTTCCTTCTGTTGCCCCACAAGTTTCGCGCTTTCGTTGCTGGCTTCGGCTCAGGGAAGACCTGGGTGGGCTGCTCGGCACTTAGCAAGCATTTCATGGAGTGGCCGGGTGTCAACGCGGGTTACTTCGCGCCGACCTACCCGCAGATTCGCGACATCTTCTATCCGACGATGGAGGAAGTGGCGTACGACTGGGGGCTGAAGACCAAGATTAACCAAGCGAACCATGAGGTTCACATATACAGCGGCCGGCAGTATCGCGGCACGGTGATCTGTCGCTCGATGGAAAAGCCCCAGACAATCGTCGGCTTCAAAATTGGCCACGCCCTGGTGGATGAACTGGACGTGCTGACGTCGCTGAAGGCTCAGCAGGCCTGGCGCAAGATCATTGCCCGGATGCGCTACAACCTGCCCGGGCTTAAGAACGGCGTGGATGTGACCACGACGCCGGAAGGGTTCAAATTTGTCTTCCTCCAGTTCGTAAAGCAGCTGCGTGATAAGCCGGCGCTGAAGGAAATGTACGGGCTAATTCAGGCCAGCACGTTCGACAACGAACTCAACCTGCCAGACGACTACATCGCATCGCTGATGGAGTCATACCCCGAGCAACTGATCCGCGCTTACCTCAATGGTCAGTTCGTCAACCTGACCTCCGGCTCGATCTATCACGCATACGACCGCAAGCTGAACCAGTGCTTTGACACTGTGCAGCCAGGCGAGCCTCTTTTCATCGGCATGGACTTCAACGTCGGCAAGATGGCGGCGATCACCCACGTCAAACGCGACCAGGGTCTGCCGCGCGCGGTGGATGAGTTGATGGATGGCTACGACACACCGGACATGATTCGCCGCATCAAGGAGCGCTACTGGCGGCACAACGGCAACGACTTCGAGAAAACCTGCGAGATCCGGATTTATCCGGACGCCTCGGGGGACTCAAGGAAGTCGGTCAACGCGAGCGTCACGGACCTGGCGATGCTTAAGCAGGCCGGCTTCGCAGTCATCGCACCGGCGGCAAACCCACCGGTGAAGGATCGAATAAACGCGATGAACGCCATGTTCTGCAATGCGCAGGGCGAGCGGCGTTACCTGGTCAATCCATTTACCTGCCCGACTTATGCAGACGGCCTTGAGCAGCAAATCTGGGCGTCCAACGGCGAGCCAGACAAGAGCCAGGGCAATGACCACGCCAACGACGGCGGTGGTTACTTCATCCACCGCGAGTACCCGATCGTGAAGCCGGTCACCTCAATGAAAATGGGAGTCGCCCGATGACGGACGTCACTTTTACCCGTCCCGAGTACGACGCGGCGCAGTACCGCTGGCGCTTGGTGCGCGACGTCTGCAAAGGATCGGAAACCATCAAGGCTGCTGGCGACCGATATCTGCCGCGACCGAACGCATCGGACGCTAGCCAGGACAACCGGGACCGCTACGATGCGTACAAGAAGCGCGCTGTGTTCTACAACGCCACGGGCCGGACGAAGCACAGTCTTGTTGGCGCGGTGTTCCGCACCTGGCCGACGCTTACTGTTCCAGGCGCTCTCGACTACGTCTCGAAGGACATCGACGGGCAGGGCGTGAGCATCTACCAGCAGTCTCAGTCGGTCATTGGGCATCTGCTCGAAGTCGGCCGCCACGGGCTGCTGGTCGATTACGCGGCTGTCCAGGCCGGCACTGTGAGCAAGGCGGACGAACAGGCAGGAAGAGCTCGGGCGAACGTCGCCAGTTACCCGGCCGAGGCCATCATCAACTGGAAGACTCGTCAGGTCGGTGGCCAGCACCTGCTGTGCCTCGTCGTTCTGCGCGAGACGGTTGACGTCGATACCGATGACGGCTTTGGTAGTGAGCAGGTCGTCCAATACCGCGTGCTTCGCCTGGATGCCGCCGGCGTCTATACGCAAGAGATATGGGAGCAGGGCTCCAGTCAGACGGCAATGACCATCGCGCCCTTCGCACCATTGAATGGCCTGGGTCAGCCGTGGCGAATCATTCCGTTCCAGTTTCTGGGCAGTGAGAACAACGACACCACGGTCGACGACTCGCCGCTGTACGACATGGCCGAAGTGAATATCGGGCATTACCGCAACAGCGCTGACTATGAGGAAGCGGCTTACCTGGTAGGCCAGCCTCAGCCGTGGATGGCGGGGCTCGATGAGCAGTGGCGCGACCACATGGAAAAGAACGGCATTTTCCTTGGCTCCCGCGCGCCGTGGCTCTTGCCAGTCAGTGGCACATGTGGCGTATGGCAGGCTCAGCCGAACACCGTGGCAAAAGAGGCCATGGACGCCAAGAAAGAGGACATGGTGTCGCTCGGCGCCCGGTTGATCGAACGGGGCAGTGCGGTGAAGACCGCAACCCAGGCTGACAACGACAGCGCCGCCGAACATAGTGTCCTGTCCCTCGTGGTCAGCAACGTCAGCGAGGCATACAGCCAGTGCCTGGTCTGGATGGCCGAGTTCGTGAACGCCACGGGGGAAACCCTCTACAAGCTCAATCAGGACTTCAGCCAGATCACCCTGGATGCGACGATTCTTGCCGCGCTGTTTAATGCGGTGCAGGGCGGCAAACTGCCGGCCGGGGACTTCTGGCAGTACCTGCGCGATCGCGGTGTTATCGATCCCGAGAAGACCGACGACCAGATCCGAGATGAGCTGGAAACCGAGAATCCCGGCCCCGACCTGGATGACGACGAGGTAACCCCGAATGGCGGCAAACCAAGCGATCCTTGATGCCACGATTCGGCACGCCGTCTTCCTCGAGCAATTGAAATCCGGAGAGGTTGCGAAGTTCGGGCCTTTCCTCAAGGAGATCGACCGCTCAATTCGTGAGCGGCTGACCCGGGCCGACCTGACGGATTACACCGTCGCTCGGCTGGAGCGGCTGCTGAGCGAAGTCGACAGCCTGCTGCTGGGCATCTTCGATCGGTACAGCGAGAAGCTGAATCTTGACCTGGTGGACATCGCCAATTACGAGGCTGAGTTTGAAGCGACCAGCCTGAACCGAGCGGCGCCGGTGGGTGTGTCGTTCGACGCGGCGGTACCAGGTGCAGCTGCCATCCGGGCAGCCATCCTCACCAATCCGCTGAGCGTGCGCGGTGCCGACGGCGGCAAGCTGCTCGAATCGTTCATAGAGGGATTCACCAGTACCGAGCGGCAACGCCTCACCGGTGCAATCCGGCAGGGCTTCTTCGAGGGCCAGACCAACTTCCAGATCATCAAGAACATTCGCGGCACCAAGGCGCTGAAGTACAACGACGGCATCCTGGCCACGACCAACCGAAACGCCGGCGCGATCGTCCGTACGGCGGTGCAGCACGTCGCCACCCAGGCGCGCATGGAGACGCTGAGAGAGAATTCCGATGTCGTGCAGTCGGTGGAGTGGGTCAGCACTCTGGACACGAAGACGACCAGCCAGTGCCGGACGCTCGACAAGCGCCGGTTCAAGCTGGCTGAGGGGCCCCGGCCACCGATTCACATCAACTGCCGCTCGACGGTGGTGGCGGTGACTCGCTTCAGCGCGCTGTTCGCCAAAGACGCCACGCGGGCATCCATCGGTGACGGTGGCGCGCAGCAGGTGAGGGCGGACCTCAGCTATTACGACTGGCTCAAGCAGCAGCCGGCAGCATTTCAAGACAAGGCGATCGGCCCGGTCCGGGCAAAGCTCTTTCGCGAAGGCGGCCTGACCATCGAGCGCTTCGCCGAGCTGCAGCTCGATCGCAACTTTTCACCTCTGACCCTGGTGCAGATGAAGGCTGTAGAGCCTCTGGCGTTCGAGCGGGCGGGCATCAAATAACCTGGAGATCCACATGAACGACCAAGCAATCGAGCAAGAGATCCAAGCGAAGGGCCTGACCGCGCCGCGCATCACGCCGGCCGATCTACAAGCCAACATTGTCGGCGAATACTTCTTTACTGCTGCCAATGGCGTCCAGGCTGCATTCAGCGAGCAAGATGAGCTGACGCGTCTCACTGGTGCGCATGGCGAACTGGCTCTGCTGACATTCTGCGTCCTGGTGCTGCGCAACGGTTTTACAGTCACCGGCGAGAGCGCATGCGCCAGCCCGGAGAACTTCGACGCCGAAGTGGGCCGCAAGATTGCCCGTCAGAACGCCGAGCAGAAGGTCTGGCCACTGATGGGCTACGCGCTCAAGCAGCAATTGCACGAAACCAATTAACCGAACACCGAATTACCAGCCGGTCATGGGCCGGTTTTTTTATGCCCCGCAGGCAGGGCCTGCACCTAAGTCTCTGGGAGACAACCAATGCTGAAATTCCAACTGGATACCCTGGATGGGGTAGATGAAGCCGTGCGCGCTCTTTACACCGAGAAGGACGGCAAGTTCGTACTCGGCATTGAAGGTCTGCCCCAGCAAGAAGATGTATCTGGCCTGAAGGCCAAGGTTGATGAACTGCTCGGCGAGAAGAAGCTGGCAGAGAAGAAGGCGCGCGAGGCTGAAGAGGCTGCTCGCCTAGAGCGTGAAGAAGCCGCTCGCAAATCTGGAAACGTCGAAGAGCTCGAAAAGTCCTGGTCCGAAAAATACAACCGCCGCGAAGCTGAGCTGAACGGCATGCTGGAGCAGGAGCGTGGAACGCTGGGCGGACAGATCCGGGATCTGACCGTTGGCCGTACCGCAACTGACATCGCGTCCGCCCTGGCAATCCCAGGCAGCGCCAAAGCCCTGTTGCCGCACATCGAGCGCCGCCTTGGTGTCGAGCAGCGCGACGGGAAGCCTGTTGTGGTCGTCCTCGATCCGCAGGGCAAGCTCTCGGCGGCAACGCTGGATGAGCTGAAAGCGGAATTCGCAAACGATACGGCGTTCGCGCCGTTGATCGCAGGTAGCAAGGCATCGGGCGGCGGGGCTGCTGGTGCTGGAGGTGGCGGCGGGGCCGCAAAAGGAAAAATCGGCGGCACCAAAGAGGAACGCACGGCCGCAATCGCGAGCCGGTTCCCGGATCTCCCTCAATCGTAAGGAATAACTCATGTCCCTGTCGCAAATGCAGGTTTTCAACGAATACATCATGCCGGCGACTCTCGAGACGCTGGATCAGTATCTCGCCGCTTTCAACGCCGCAAGCCGCGGTGCAATCGTGCTGTCGCCGGACGGCTTCACCGGCGACTTCCTCCAAGAGTCGTTCTTCCAGACTCTGGCGGCTGCCCAGCGCCGAGTGGATCGCTACAGCGCAAACGCCGCTGTTGCGGCCACCGACCTGACCGAGCTGAGGAACACTTCGGTGAAGGTCGCCGGCGGCTTCGGGCCGATCCGCTACGAGCCATCGCAGATGACTTGGCTGGAGCGCCCAACTGCGCAGGGCGTCGAAGTTGCGAGCCGCGCTTTCGCTGAAATTTTGCTCAAGGATCAGTTGAACACTGCGATCGCCGCACTGGTTGCCGCGATCACCGCCCAGGCCGCCGCTGTCAACGACGTGTCGGCTACCGCAGGCATCACCTACGCAGGGCTAAACAACGCCCATGCGAAGTTCGGCGACGCAAGCCAGAACCTGGTCACTCAGGTGATGCAGGGCACCAGCTACCACAAATTGGTTGGCCAGAACCTGGCAAACCAGCAGCAGCTGTTCCAAGCGGGCAACGTTCGCGTCGTGGACATCCTCGGCAAGATTTCCGTGGTGACGGACGCGCCAGCACTGATGCAGGCCGGCACCCCGAACAAGGAGATCATCCTGTCCCTGGTGCAGGGCGCGGCGCTGGTGCACGACGGTCGCGACATCATCAGCAACGTTCAGACCACCAACGGCAAGGAGCGTATCGAAACCACGCTTCAAACCGACTACACCTTCGGCCTGGGCCTGAAGGGCTACACCTGGGACACCACCACCGGCGGCAAGTCGCCAACCGACGCCGAACTGGCAACCGGTACCAACTGGGATAAGACCGCCACCAGCATCAAGCACACCGCCGGTGTGGCTCTGATCGGTGACGCCTCCAAGTAATTCCTGAATGTTGAGCCGGGCGACGTGCCCGGCTCGACGAGGTAATGATGATGAGCAACAAAAACATCTGGTACTTGCCCGGTCCATTTCACCAATATCAGGAAGATGTGAAGGCGCTGGCTAAGGAAAACGGTCTTCGCATTGTCGACGCGAACGCCACCGGAAGCCGCGAGGATGAGGCTGACGATGTTCCGGAGGTGACGGTTCGACAGCTTGAGTCGGCGCCGGTAATGCTGATCGACAGCAATGACGATGATGCGGCTGCATTGCAGGAGCTGATCGACAAGTTGAGTGCGGAGCGTGACGGCATCCTGCTATTGATCGACGCTGCTGAAGGTCTTGCGCCACTGGAACACCCAGGCGCCAGCGAGCTGCCGATCCGCCTGTTCGATGCGCTGAAAGCAATTCACGAAGATGTCGTCTCCCTAACGGATGAGCGCGACAAGCTGGCGGGCGAGGCTGAATCGCTCCGAGCTGAAATTGCACGCCTCAAGGCAACAACGGAGCAGACTGGCGATAATGCAGAGAAGATCGCAGCCCTCAAAGCGCTGCTCGACGCCGCCAACGTGCAATATCGGGCCAACGCTTCGGTAGAATCTCTGGAAAAGGCAGTTGCCGACCTGCCAAAGGCGTAATAATTCGGGTGCCAAGGTCTGCGGCACCCGACTCCAACCAATACAGCGAGCTGATTCATGACTCTCATCATCGAGGACGGCACCGGAAAGCCAGACGCCGAAAGTTATGCGTCTGCCGAGGACCTGGATCTTTATGCCGTGAAGTTTGGCTTGGTGATCCCTTCGGAAGTGCCTGCGCAAGAAGCGTTGCTGCGTCGGGCCGCGCTGGCAATGGATGGAATGACGTGGAAAGGGCGCAAGACCAACAGCGAGCAGGCATTGTCTTGGCCTCGCCGAGGTGTCGAGCTGGATTACGAGATCAAGCCCGACAACTACCTACCGGCACGCATCCAGTACGGGCAAATGGCGTTGGCTGCCGAGATTCATCAGGACGACATCGACCCGGTGGAGAAGCGGAAAGGCGCCATTACCCTGGAGCGTGTTGAAGGGGCGGTGACTCGCGAGTACGCGACGATCCCGAATACCAGCGGCCGATTGTTGCCGGCGGCGCCAGACCGGCCGAGCGCAACACAGTTTGCCGACTATCTCAAAAAGCGTGGGTTGTTTGCGATTCGAGCATAGTGATAGCTTTGTGCCTTCATCAAATGGAGGTGCATATGGCTACGATATTGTATCAAAGTGACTCTGCTGCGTGGGATCAGTACGCGGCAGCAGCGTTATCTGGCTTTCTAGCAAAGGGTGATTATTCTTGGAGTCAGGCGACTGCAAAGGCAGCCGAAGCTGCGGATCAGCTACTACTGGAGCGTAAAGCTCGCACTGGTGCTGCCGAAGAGCACCAATTCGGAAGGCCCGCAAACCGATAACCTGTATTCTTTTTTGGAGCCACCATGGCCTTCTACGACGAAATGGCCGTGATGGCTCTGGATATGATCACAGAGTTCGGCCAGCCCCTGACCATTCGGGCTACAACTGTCGGTGAGTACGACCCGGAAACCGGGACTGCACCGCCCGACACCATCACTGAGCAGACTGCCCAAGGCATCCTGCTCGACTTCACAGGCCAAGAATTCCAGAACAACAGCCTGATCAAGCAGGGCGACAAGAAGCTCAAAATCGCCGCGCAGGGGCTTGAATGGGCGCCTGATCTTCTGAACAAAATCATCGTTCAAGGCCGCACCTGGTCAATCGTTCCACCGCTGAAAGAGATCAACCCGGCCGGCACGCCGATTCTGTATGAACTGCAGGTGCGATCGTGAGCCGGGCCGGCGCCGGACAATCCGGCAGCTTCGCCCTGAGCCTTGCCGAGTTCGCAGCCCAGGCCACCGAAGCCATCGACGCCAGCCTGCGCGAAATCATTATCGAGGTCGGCAGTAGCGTCATCCGCATGTCGCCGGTGGGTAACCCGGAGATCTGGGCGCAGAACACCGTGGCCCGCCAGTACAACAAGGCCGTCGACGATCACAACAGCGAACTGCGCAGCGATCCCGCCAACCTGACCAAGGCGGGCCGACTCAAGCCTGGCCGAAAGCTCAACGACGGCATGGATATCGTCGCACCAGAAGGCTACGTCGGCGGGCGGTTCCGGGCCAACTGGCACCTTTCGATTGATGTCATAGAGAACGTCACTTTCGACGAGGTTGACCCCGGTGGCCAGGAAACGATCGCCGCGTTGGTTTCAGCCGTGAGCGACTTCACAGCCGGGCAGACTGCCTACCTCATCAACAACCTGCCGTACGCGATTCCGCTGGAGTTCGGCCATTCGACCCAGGCGCCCGGCGGCATGGTCCGCATCACCGTGGCCCGCTTCCAGCAGATCGTGCTGGAGGCCATCAGGAACAACCAGGTATGAGCCACAACATCATTGCCTCGATTTACGAGGCCAGAATAATTAACTGGGCGAAGGCGCTGCCGGTGCCGCTAAAGGTTGTCGTAGAGAACGAGGCCTACACTCCGGTGAATGGCGCTACTTACCTGAAGGCTTTCACGCTGCCGGCTGACACCGCGAGCAACACGCTCGCTGGCGACCACAAGCTTTACACCGGCGTCTTTCAGGTCAGCATCGTGACCCCGTCCGGCAAGTACCGCGGCGCGGCCGGTGCGATAGCCGACCAGATTGCCGCTCTGTTCCCTCTGTACGAGCGAATCACAAAAGGCGCGCTTACCGTGGTGACCATGAGCCCGGTAGACCCAGGTCCTGGCATTCCCGACGACACCACCTACACGGTGCCGGTTTCGTTCTTGTACCGAGCCGACACCAACTAAACCCGCCCGTTGGGCAACCCGGAACCCGCCATTGAGCGGGTTTTGTCATTTCTGCAAAGAGGAAACCCCATGAGCGTCAAGATTCCCAACGGCACCACCTTCGAAATTGCAGCCACCCTGAGCGCTCCGAAATCGTTTACCGCGATCAGCAATGCCAGCCCCGCAGTGCTCACCGCTGCAGCCCACGGACTGATTGATGGCGAAGTGATCGTGATCGATTCTGCCTGGGCGAAGCTGAATGGCCGACCGGCACGCGTCATCGATTCGGATACTGGCGATTTCGCCGCGGAAGGCATCGACACCACTAGCGTGAAGAACTACCCGGCAGGCTCTGGAGCCGGTACCGTCCGTGCGGCTTCCGGCTGGACGCAGATCTCCCAAATCACTGAGCCCACAGCCAACGGCGGCGAGCAGCAGTTCCTGACCTACGGATTCCTCGAGGACGACGATGACCGTCAACTGCCGACCACCAAATCGGCCAGCAGCATGACCCTGCCGGTAGCGGATGATCCGGCCAAAGCATACGTCGCCATTGTTGAAGCGGCCGACGAAGACAAAGAGCCGCGCCTGATTCGCGCCAACCTCCCGGGTGGTGCGACCATTTACTACTTTGCGTACGTGTCGATTACTGCGACCCCGACGCTGAGCCGTAACAACATCATGACGCGGACCATCACGCTGTCCTTCGCCTCCCGTCCAACCCGCTACAACGCCTAAGGGGTTCCCATGCCGAAGTTTTCCATCGCGCCGAAGCCGGCGTTCACCGTCGATGTGGCGATCCCCCAGGTCGGCGGCAAGCCGGCGATGGTGCCGTTCACGTTCAAATACCGTGACCGCACTGCTCTGGCTGAACTGTTCGACAACTGGAAGGAAAGGGCAGAGGCCATCGGCGAGCGCTTCAAGGGAACTGAGCCGACGCTCTCTGAGATCACTGCCGCAGAGGTCGAGCAGGGTGTCGACCAGATCAAGGACCTGGTTGTGTCCTGGGGCTTCACCGACAAGCTCAGCGATGAATCGATTACCGCGTTGGTGAAGAGCTGCATCGGCGTATCGGATGCAGTGGTGAAGGCCTACAGCGAAGCTTTCGGCAAGGCCCGCCTGGGAAACTGACCGCCGCCGCCCGTGCGCTGTATGAGCCCGAAGGACCGGCGGAGCAGATGGCCTTGTTCGGCTTCTCGCCAGAGGACTATGACGAAACCGTTGAAGTCTGGCCGGACAACTGGGCGTCCTTCCTCGTCATGGACGCGATGGGGACCCAATGGCGCACTGGCGCATGCGGCGCAACCGGCCTCGATTACGGCGTTTTGCCAAACGTGATGAAGCTCGTCGGCATCCCGGCGAAGGATCGCTCGAGTGTGTTTCACGATATCCGCGTCATGGAGTCGGAAGCTATCGCGGTTATGGCGGAAGCCCGCGACAACAGCCCGTGAAAACGGGCACTTATTCAAGGTGAGTCGATGAACATTGCAGAACTCGGCATCAAGGTCGATTCGGCTGATGCCGCCAACGCTGCGAACGATCTCGACAAGCTGACCAAGGCTGGTGATCGCGCTGAGCAGTCCGCCGTCGGCCTGATGAACGAAATGCAGGCGCTGGAGAAGTCGCTGGCGAAAGGCGCGACCACCACGCAGGAACTTGCCAAGCAGCGCGAGAGCCTGGCGAAGCTGACGAAGACCGGCGCCTACGGTGAGGCTGAATTCACCAAGATCAGCACGCAACTCGACAAGCAGCAGATCGCCCTGGCTAAGTCCACCATGGACGAGCAGAAGGCGCTGAACAGCCTGTTGGGCGCCATCGACCCGGCCCGCGCTGCCATGTCCAAGCTGGACACGCAGGTCGAGCAGCTGGGCAAGCACCTGGACGCAGGCCGAATCAGCCAGGATCAGTACAACACGGCCCTGAGCAAGATCGACAAGGACTACGACAAGCTCAACAAAACCGCCACCGGCTTCGACAAGTTGCGCCTCGGTACCCGCCAGGCGCAGGAAAACGTCGTTCAGCTCGGCAACGCTCTCTCGTCGGGTGATTGGGGTAGCGGGGTGCGGGCTGTTGCTCAGCTTGGCGCTGGGGCAGGCGCAGGCGCTGCAGGGTTGCTGGCCATTCTCGCACCACTGGCACTGGCCACCGCCGCCGTCGGCACCCTTGCTGTTGCCTACTACCAGGGCAGCAAGGAGCAGGACAACTACAACAAGTCGATGATCCTCACCGGTAACTACGCCGGGGTCAGCGCTGCACAGCTCGGCGACATGGCGCGCCAGGTGAGCGCGACGGTCGGCACCACCGGGCAGGCTGCCGAGGTTCTGGCCTTGCTGGCTGGGAACGGAAAGATCGCCGGCGAGAGTTTCACCACCATCACCCAGGCTGCCGTTTCGATGCAGGAAGCCACGGGCAAGGCGGTGAGCGAGACCGTTGCTGAATTCGTGAAGCTGGCCGACGACCCGGTCAAGGCGTCCGCTGCGCTCAATGAGCAGTATCATTACCTGACCGCCTCGATTTACTCGCAGATCACGGCTCTGGAAGAGCAGGGCGACCACGCAGGGGCGGTCAAGCTCGCGACGGAGCAGTACGCCGACGCGATCAACGAGCGCACGCCAAAGATCCTTGAAAATTTGAGCTTTTGGGAGAAAGGTTACAACGCTGTCGCGCGGGCAGCGGATAACCTGAAGAACATCGGACGGCCCGATATCGACGCTGATATCGAGCAGGCTCGGCGCAACTTGGCATCCGCTCAGGCTGGCGATATCGGTGCGTTTCAAAACCAGAAAGAAATGGTCGAGCTGTACAGCAACCAGCTCAACATGCTGGAGGATCAGAAGGCCGCGGCGGCTGATATTGCCAAGTGGGAAGGTGAGCAGGCGAAGGCGCAGCAAAGCGCAGTCGTAGCGATGTCCAAAGTGGACGCCATCACTAAGTCCTCACTGACGAACGAGCAAAAGCGCGCCGAGGCAATCAAGGATTACAAGAAAAGCCTGGACGATATCCGCAAGGTCGATCCGAACGACTCCCGGCTTGATCCAACTGCGGTTGCCAAGAACATCGCGAACATCAACGAGAAGTTCAAGGATCCGAAGGTCGCTGCGGGCAGTGTCGACACTACCGGCTTTAACAACGCGAAGAACGCCTTGGCCGAAACCCTGGCCTACTACAAAAATGCGGACAAGGAGCTCGAAGCGTCTCAGCGGGCAGGT
The DNA here is from genome assembly GCF_004307665.1 of Pseudomonas sp. Sample_16. Taxonomy (NCBI): domain Bacteria; kingdom Pseudomonadati; phylum Pseudomonadota; class Gammaproteobacteria; order Pseudomonadales; family Pseudomonadaceae; genus Pseudomonas; species Pseudomonas sp. Sample_16. The sequence goes on along the minus strand of NZ_RCOB01000179.1, from coordinate 98,159 downwards.
GTGATATCCCAAGCCAGCTACACCGAGCAGCGGATCAGCCTGTTGAAGCAGCAGGCCGATGAAGTTGCCCAAGGCTACCAAGCGGAGATCGATGCGCTTGAAGCTGCCAAGGCGAAGAAGGGCAACACTGGTGCCCAGATCATCCAGATTGACCAGAAGATCGCCGACGCTCGAACCGCAATGGTCAAGGCTCAGCAGGACAGCGACAGCGAACTGGCGGTCATTGCAACGAACGAAGAGGGGCGACTGCGCAAGCAGACCCTGGCCGTCAACACGTACACCAGCGCCTTGCAGCAGCAGGTCGACACGCTTCGGCAGCAGGGTCTGCGCGCAGCATCGAGCCTCGACCAAGGTGACCGGCAGCGTGCGCTTAGTGATCAGCAGAACGGGATCGACGACCGATTCAACCAGCAGCGCCTGGAACTCGCCAACCAATACGGCGACGGCTCGCGCGGCATGAGCCTCGACGAGTACACCCAGAAGCTGGTCGCGCTGAAAGCCACCCAACAGGACCTGCACGACACTGTGCGGGCCAACTACGACGACATGACCTCCGCCCAGGGCGACTGGAGCGCTGGCGCATCGTCGGCGTGGCAGAACTACTTGGAGTCAGCGCGGGACGTTGCGGGGCAAACGAAGAGCCTTTTCACCAACGCCTTCAGCTCGATGGAGGACGCAATCGTCAACTTCGTCATGACCGGGAAGCTGTCGTTTGCCGATTTCACCAAGTCGATTCTGGCGGACATGGCGCGTATCGCTACCCGGCAGGCTAGCTCGGCACTGCTGAGCAGCCTGGTCGGCGCGGGCGCGAGCTACTTCGGTGGCGGCGGCGCAGCAACTTCAGCAGGCTCCACTGTTGCGGGCTACAGCGGTGATCTGTCTGGTTTCACACCGGGCAGCGTTCAAGCGAACGGTGGAGCGTGGTCTGGTGGCGTTCAGATGTTCGCGAAGGGCGCAGCGTTCACCAACTCCATCCTGACCCAGCCAACCGCGTTCGGAATGGCTGGCGGTGATATCGGAGTGGCGGGCGAGGCGGGACCTGAGGCGATTATGCCTCTGACTCGTACCGCCGGCGGTCAGCTGGGTGTACGTGCAATCAGTGCTAGCGGCAGTGGCGGCGGCAGCGTTTACAACTTCCCCGTCGCGGTATCGGTGCAATCCCAAGGGAATGGCGGCACGGCCAGCACGGAAGACACGTCGCAGCTGGGCAAGGGCATTCAGCAGGCGGCGAAAGCCGAAGCGGAAACCGCAATCGCTCGAGCGCTGCAGCCTGGCGGCTCGATCTGGCGTCTTACGAATGGGAGGGGCTGATGGCCTTAGAGACATTCATCTGGCCGACTCAGCATGGCGACTCACCCGAGATTTCCTATCGGGTGCGCACCGCGCAGTTCGGCGACGGCTACAAACAGGAAGTTGGCGACGGGCCGAATAACAAGGAAGACGCGTACCCGATCAACTACAGCGGCTCCCAAGCCAGAGTGTTAGAGATCATGGCGTTCCTTGACCGACACGCCGGCGCGAAAGCGTTCCTTTGGACGACCCCGCTGGGTCAGCTCGGCCTGTTCACTTGCAAGAATCCCGTGCCCACTCCGGTGGGTGGCGGCGTTTTCAAATTCACAGCCACGTTCGAGCGTGCATTCCATCCATAAGGGGCAACCATGCCGCTAATTAGTGACATCCAGGTGCTTGAGCCTGGCAGCGAAGTGCTGCTGTTTGAATTGGACGGCACGGATTACGGCGCGGACATCCTGCGCTTCCATGGGCACGCGATTCCGCACACGTCGGCCGAGCTGATCGCCGCAGGCGACAATGCGGACCAGTTGCCGGCGAAGGCGATTTATTGGCAGGGCAACGAGTACAGCGCCTGGCCGATGCAGATCGACGGTATCGAGGCTAACGGCGACGGCACCGCGGTGCGGCCAACGCTGTCGGTCGGCAACGTCAACGGGCGGATCACGGCGCTCTGCCTGGGGTTCGCGGATCTACTTGAGTTCAAGCTGACGATGCGCCATACGCTGGGCACGTACCTTGATTCGGAGAACTTCCCGGCCGGCAACCCAACAGCAGACCCGACACAGGAAACGATTGAGGTCTGGTACATCGATCAGAAAACAAACGAGGACGGGGAGAGCGTCACTTGGGAGCTGGCCAGCCCGGGCGATGTTGGAAATGAATCTATCGGCCGGCAGGCCACAACCCTTTGTCATTGGTGCCTGACTGGCGGTTACCGCGGTCCGAACTGCGGATACACCGGGCCAAACGTTACGAAGGACGGCGTCATCACCGATAACCCTGAACTGGACGAGTGTGACGCAACGTTGGGCCGAGGGTGTATTCCGCGCTTTGGCGAGGGTAATCCGCTGCCGTTCGGTGGCTTTCCGGCTGTATCCCTGATTGCCAGGAGCTGACATGCGAAAGCACATCTTGAATGCGATCCAGGGGCACGCGGCGGCCGAGTACCCAAAAGAGTGCTGCGGGCTGCTGCTGGCGATCGGGCGCAAGCAACAGTATTTCCCCTGCAACAACGTCTCGACTGAGCCGAACGAAGAATTCCGGATTGATCCGGAGCAATACGCAGCGGCGGAGGATGTCGGCGAAGTTATCGGTGTGGTTCATTCGCATCCGGACGCAACCAGCAGACCTTCGCCGCGTGACCTGGCCATGTGCGAGGCGACGGCGCTGCCATGGCACATCCTCAGCTGGCCAGAGGGCGACCTGCGCACGGTCATGCCGACCGGCGATGTCCAATTGCTGAAGCGCCCGTTCGTACATGGTGCGTGGGACTGCTGGCAGGTCTGCGCCGATTGGTATAAGCGCGAGTGGGGGCTGGAGTTCGAAGCCTTTAAGCGTGCCGACGGCTGGTGGGAGAGCAAAGACAGCACCAGCCTGTATGAAGCGAATTACGCGGCCGCCGGTTTCTATCGGGTTGACGAGCCACAGCGCGGTGACATGATCGTGATGGAAGTAGGTCGGACGGTTTACCCAAACCATGCTGGTATCTTCCTCGGCGCTGATGCGGGGTTGTCCGGCGAGGACGGGGCGACGTTCGGCCCCGGCCCTTTCCTGCTGCATCACCTCTATGGCAGGCCTTCGGAAGTAATCGTGTTCGGCGGGCCATGGCTTGAACGGGTGCGCTTGATCCTGAGACATCAGAAGTCACATCTAGCTTAAGTACTTCCACAAGTTAAATAGTTAGCTGGCGAGAACCTACAGTTTGTGCATGGTGTGAGTTTTCCAAGTCAAGTTTAACGGAGTGTAATTTAATTTCGTTTTGTTATATTTTTAATGTGTAATTGATATAACGACTTGATTGTTTTGTTGCCATGCTCCTTTAGATATTTCGCCAGAGGGTAGAGTAATGGCTGATGAATGGTCTCTTTCGATTAAGGTGGTCGATGACAAACAAGGTGGGATCAATCCGGTTGCTGTAGTGGATTGGAGGATCCAGCGCCGTCTCTTATTGTCATTGTCTGACGCTGAAGGTCTAAAAACATCACTCAAAAATTTGGGGTTACCCGATCTCTATGATTTGCTGAAGAAGCTAGAAGGGGTTCCAAAGGAACTTCTAAAGTTTACTAATATTCCGTGGACTGCATGCCCCAGTGGTACGTTCGATACTGATAGTGTGATTGAAATATTAAATCAGTTGAGGAAAGGAATCTGGTACAGATTGGAGGGGGCGCCATCAGAGTTGAAGGGGGTAATTTCTAATGCTGGATTTGATGTTGTTTTTGATATGCGAGAGGAAAACCTGAACTCCCTGTATAAGAGGGCGGTTCAGTGTAATGTTGATCTAGATAAGGCTCTGGGTGACGCTAAGGATGATGCAGAAAAGTCCTCTTTAGAGGCACAGAAAAAAATGAACGCGTGTATTACTGCAAGCCTTAATGCCGATGGTGAATTTGGTCCTTTACTTTATGCAGCTTGGGCATGTCATGAAGCCGAAAAGGCTCGTAAAGAAGCTGAAGAAGCCCAACGTAATGCGGATCAAGCCCAAGAAGAAGTAGATAGAACAAAAGGAACGGTTGGCAGAGGAGACGATGGTGGTGCAGGTGGTAGCGGAAATTTGGGGAAATTGGGTGGCGCTTATTCGCGATTTGGTGGTTAGGGGGGAGTCCCTCGTAAAATATTATCAAATGAATGTAGCAGGTTTGGTTCTGCCTAATTCGGAATTTGACAGATCTCAATTATGAAAAGCCCAGCGTATGGCTGGGCTTTTTTGTTTTCGATCCTTCAGTGTTACATTGCCCGAAATTCCACAGGAGTGACCTGCATGAAATTGATCGTAGGGGCGATAGCTGTTGCGTTTCTGGCGGGATGTGCAACTTCCCCCACACCTTCAGGTGAGGCGCGCCAGGCGCCTCCGAGTCAAGTGCTGGGGTACCAAAGCAAGCCAACTGGAGCCTATGGCACTATCCAAGTGATCCGCGACTCTGGCCACACCGGCAGTCTTTGTTCTATGGCCGTGTTCATTGACGGCAGGCAAGCTGCGAAGCTCGATCCGGGCCAAAAGGCATCCTTCTACCTGCCACCGGATTCGGTTTCGTTGGGCGCGGCTTATACCGGTTCGGGGATCTGCTCTATGGGGGCGGAGCGCGTTGAGCGTGAGGCGGTCGTAAAAGACGGTGCCGTCAAAAAATACCGAGTGTTTACCGGCGGTGATGGGCAGATAGATATCCTCCCCACGACGCTTTGAAGAAGACCGCCTCCCGGCGGTTTTTTATTGCCTGGAGTGAACATGTCTGCAATTACGTACAAACCAACAACGAAGGTAATGTTGTCCGGCTCATTGGCGAAAAAGTTCTTCCGTAGCAGGTCATATCTCCTTGATGGAGGGACCACAGCAGAAGTCTTTCGCGCACTGAATGCAACTGTCGACGGTTTCTCTGAAGAAGTGAAGCGGCTCGAGCGCCTGGGGCTGACGTTTGCAATCTTCCGAAACCGCAAGAATGTCGGCGTTCCCGGATTCGATCTTGGCGGCACGAGGGAGTTGCGGATAGTGCCTGTTGTAACCGGTAGCAAAAGGGCGGGAGGTCTCCAAACAATCATTGGGTCTGTCCTAATTGCTGCCGCCTTTGTTCTTTCATTTACACCCTTCGCCGCGGCTTCCCCATTTCTGTACCAAATCGGCGGCGCAATGGTTATTGGCGGCGTCATCCAGATGCTCAGCCCGCAAGCCTCAGGCCTGAAGCAGAGCGCGTCCCCCGAAAACGCCCCTTCCTATGCCTTCGGCAGCGCCAGAAACACCACCGCCAGCGGCAACCCGGTACCGATCTGCATCGGCGAACGTCGGTGGGGCGGAATGATCATCTCTGCTTCGATTCTGGCTGAAGACAAAGCGTAAGTAGGACAGCAGCAAACAGGCCGCCCGAGAGGCGGTTTTTTTATGCCTGGAGGAAAGCATGGGCGCAGCACTACAGATGGACATACACGGCGAGAAGGGTGGCAGCAGCAAGCCGAAGTCGCCCTCAGAAGCCAGCGACAGCCTGCGTTCGACCAACCTGGCAAAGCTGCTCATCGCTGTGGGTGAGGGCGAATTCGACGAAGTCCCGACCGATTACGACATCTACCTGGACAACACGCCCATCCGGGATGCCAGCGGCAACCTAAACTTCCCGAACGTGAAATGGGACTGGCGCCCAGGCTCTGTCGATCAAACTTATATTCCTGGCATTCCGTCCGTCGAGAACGAGACCTCGCTGAACATTGAACTGCGTAGCGATGCACCGTGGGTTCGCTCGATCACCAACAATCAGCTCTCGGCAGCACGAATTCGTCTGGCATGGCCGGCGTTACAACGTTCAGATGACGAGGGCAATGTCGTCGGTTACCGCATTGAGTACGCCATCGACGTGGCCACCGATGGCGGCGCTTATCAGCAGGTGCTGGTGGACGCCGTCGACGGCAAGACCACCACGCGCTACGAGCGCTCCCGTCGCATCGATCTGCCGGACGCCACCACGGGCTGGCAGATCCGCGTCCGCCGTCTGACCCCAAACCAGAACAGCAACAAAATCGCTGACACCATGTTGATCGCCGGTATCACTGAGGTGATCGACGCCAAGCTGCGCTACCCAAACACTGCGTTGCTCTATATCGAATTCGATGCCGAGCAGTTCACCAACATTCCTGCCGTCACCGTGAAGTGCAGGGCGCGGCGCTGGATGGTGCCCAGCAACTACGACCCGATCCTGCGCACCTACACCGGGACGTGGGATGGTTCGATGAAGTCGGCCTGGACCAATAACCCTGCGTGGATCACCTATGGGGTGTGCACCGAAGACCGGTTCGGCCTGGGCAAGCGCATCAAACCGTTCATGGTCGACAAGTGGGAGTTGTATCGAATCGCTCAGTACTGCGACCAGTTGGTGCCGAATGGGCTCGCCGGCGTTGAGCCGCGCTTTCTCTGTGACATGAACTTGCAGGGCAAGGCCGATGCCTGGTCCCTGTTACGCGATATCTCGGCAATCTACCGGGGCATGACTTACTGGGCCCAGGGTCAACTGGTGATGCAGGCGGACATGCCGCGCGCGCAGGACTTCGACTACGTATTCACCCGGTCCAACGTTATCGACGGCAAATTCTCCTACGGCAGTGCGTCGGCGAAGACCCGGTACACCCGGGCGCTGGTCAGTTATGACAATCCGGCGAACAACTACGACACGGATGTCATTCCGTTTGCCGACCTGGACCTGCAGCGCCGGTACGGCGACCGTCCCACTGAACTGAGCGCCATAGGCTGCACCCGTGCATCGGAGGCCCAGCGCCGCGGGAAGTGGGCGATTTTGAGCAACAACCAGGACCGCACTGTTTCATTCAAGACCGGAATGGAGGGAGTTATCCCTTTACCAGGGCATATCATCCCGGTGGCCGACTCACTGCTTGCCGGTCGTGAAGTCGGCGGCCGGATCTCGGCGGCGGTAGGGCGGGTGATTACGCTCGACCGCGACACGCAAGCCAAGGCTGGTGATCGCCTGATCATCAACCTGCCCGGCGGCCGCGCCGAAGGTCGGACCGTTCAGAGTGTGAATGGTCGGGCTGTCACCGTGACCGTGGCATACAGTGAGCCACCGGTTGCCCAATTGCAGTGGGCGCTGGACGCGGATGATCTGGCGATCCCACTGTATCGGGTGCTGCGAACCAAGCGCACGGTAGAGGGCGATTTCGAAATCAGCGCGCTGCAGTATGAGCCGAGCAAATTCGCTTTCATCGACACCGGTGCACGGTTGGAAGAGCGGCCAATCAGCGTAATTCCTATCACCGTGGTGCCGGCTCCTACCAGCGTGACCGTTGTTTCGACTTCGGCAGTGTCTCAAGGTCTGGCCGTGGCAACCATGACCATCAGCTGGTCCGTCGTTAATGGCGCGGTCGGTTATGACGTGGAGTGGCGCAAGGACAGCGGCAACTGGATCAAGCTGCAGCGCACCGGCATGACCAGCGTGGACGTTGTCGGCATTTACGCCGGCGCCTACGTGGCCCGCGTCCGCGCAGTGAGTGCGTTCGACATCACTTCGCCGTGGCGCAACTCGATCCTGACTCATCTCAGCGGTAAGCAGGGGCTGCCGCCGGCGGTGTCGTACCTCACAGCCTCGCCGCTGTTGTTCGGCATCTATCTGAAGTGGGGCTTCCCGGCGGGCGCGGAGGATACCCAGCGCACGGAAATCTGGTATGGCCCGTCGATCAGCCTCGAGGCCGCGACCAAGTTAACGGACCTGTCATATCCGCAAAGCGATTTCTCGATGCTCGGCCTGGCTGCTGGCGTGACCTTTTACTTCTGGGCGCGCCTGGTCGACCGAATCGGCAACATCGGTCCGTGGTATCCGGTGGGGCTCGGCGTGCAGGGGCGGTCGAGTTCTGAGGCTGCGCCGATTCTGGAAATGATCGCCGGGCAGATTGGCCGCACCGAACTGGGCCAGGACATCCTCGACGAAATCGACAAGATCCCCGGCCTGCAGGAACAGATCGACGCCCTTGACGACATCCTGTTGTACGACCCGGAGAAGACCTATGTCGATGAAGACATGGTTCGCATGGGTCAGCGGCTATACCAAGCCACTGGCGCCGTGCCGATCAACACGCCGCCGCCGAACCCGGCCTACTGGCTGGACATCGGCAAGTCGATCGAAACGGCGAACGGATTGGCGCAGCAGGTTGCCTTCAACACGGCCGACATCATCGAGCTCGACGGCGAGATCACGGCGCAGGCCACGGCCTTTCAGGCTTTGAGTGCTGCATATCGGGACGACAACGGGGAAGGCGATCTCGCCGATGCGCTGAAGGGTTGGAGCAGTACGGCCGCGATCGCGAACGAAGAGAAAGTGCGGGCCTCGGAAAACCTCGCCACTGCGCAGAAGGTCACCACGCTGACTGCTGTGGTTGGGGAGAACGAGGCTAATGTCAGCGATCTGCGGCAGGTTGTGGCCACCGACAAGGAAGCCACCGCAACGGCGATCACTCAGGTCAACGTGAAGGTCGGCGAAAACACGGCGGCTATTCAGGAAACGGCCACGGCCTACGCCGACACCGCCGGGAAGCTCTCGACCATGTGGTCGGTGAAGATGCAGCTCACGGCGGACGGCAAGTATGTCGCCGCGGGCATTGGCCTGAGTATCGAAAACACCGGAGCCGGCTTGCAGAGTCAGTTCCTAGTGAGCGCGGACCGGTTCGCCATCGTCAACACCATCGCCGGCGGCGCGATCTCGGTACCGTTCGCGGTTCAGGGTGGTCAGGTGTTCATGAACTCTGCCTTCATTCAGGACGGCACCATCACCAACGCCAAGATCGGCAGCTACATCAGCTCCACCAACTACATTGCCGGCCAGCAAGGCTGGATTCTAAACAAAGACGGAACGTTAGAGATCAACGGCATCGTCCCGGGTCAGGGGCGGCTGGTGATCAACTCGCTGAACGTGTCTGTGTACGACGCCAACAACGTACTGCGTGTCCGTCTCGGCTATCTGGGGTAATACATGGCTCTATTTGGCCTGCGTGTTTTCAACGAGAGCGGTCAGCTTGCAATGGACACGAACTCTTTCACTTACCAGGTGCTGTGGCAGGGCGTGATCGATTTCAGCGGTGCCGTGCCCAGTTACACCATCAGCATCCCGGGCTTCATTCCGGCCAACTGCGTATTCATGATCATTCCGACGAGAGCACAGGACGTGCAAACGGCGGAAAACGACAGCCTGGGCAATACCAAGTCATACCCCTATGTCATCACCGGTGCTGGGGTTGTGACAGTCCTGCCGAAAAACCCTTCAGCCGGCGCATCCGTTGGCCAGACACGGATCGTCGCCAAGGGCTACGCGATAAGGTTCGCCACATGAGCTATGGATTTCAGAGCATCAACGACAATGCCTTTGTTCAGATCGACTCTGAGCTGCCCCGGCTGTGCATGCTGACGAGAGGGAGTTACGCCGGCACCACGGACGCCTCCGGGGTTTTCGCCAGACCCATCACCAGCCTGGATCCGCCGATTGTGTTTATCCGGCCCGATGCCGGAGTGTTGCAGGTTCCGATCTCCGTCTGGTTCACCGGTGGTCCTGGGAACTGGACCGGTTTCACGATGAAAGCCTCGAACGTTACCGCCACCCTCAGTGGACAGTATTTCGTCGCGGCCTGGGCGTCGATGGGCACCGCAGCATACGGCATGCGTTTGTGGGGTCCGACTGGAGCCCTGGTTTACGACAGCGGCGCGCCGGCTGTTGTGGTGACCTACGCCGCAGGCAACTGGGTTTATATCGGTGACGAGGTGCTGACTGTAGGTCGTCGCTACATCTGGGCGATCAACAAACTGCTCGGCACGGGGGAATACATCTCGCTCAATCCTTTCGCCATGAACTGCCACAACGCGTCCTCGGGCGGTGGCTGCGCCCTGGGCGTGGATTACGCCAACGGCCAAATCAGGATGTACAGCCTCGCGACAAACGCCTGGACCGACCAAGGTCACCGGCCATTTCTCTGCGCCAAGTTACTGGCCTGACCTTTCTTATCTGGAGTTAACCCATGCCCTGGTACAAATCAGGAACGGTTTCTGTCGCCTTGAATTCGAACGCCGTGATCGGCACAGGCACCGCCTTTCTATCCAACGGTCGCGTCGGCGATGCGTTTCGCGGACCGGACGGTGGTTGGTATGAGATCACCAACATTGCCAGCGACACGGCGTTATCGATCTCGCCGAACTACCAAAGTGCGCCGAATGCGGCAGGTGTCTATGCCATCGCTCCGATGCAGGGCTACGTCAAGGATTCCGCCGATGCGTTGCGCGCGCTGGTCAATCAATTCGGTGGCGTGCTTGCTGTGCTTGGCACAACTCCTACTACGGCCGGTGTACGCACCGCGCTCAATTTGAGCGATAGCGGCGGGCTGCCTGAAGGTACAAACAAGTATTACACCGATGCGCGGGTCAGGGCCGCGGTGTTGACCGGGTTGATTACGACCGACTCGTCGGCTGTCATGGCGACCGATGCAATTATCGCGGCGTTCGGAAAGCTGCAGGCGCAGGCCAGCGCCGCTGCAACCGCAATTGGTAACAAAGCTGGTAAGGGTGCTAATAGTGACATCACAAGCCTGACGGGATTGACCACAGCGCTAAGCGTTGTCCAGGGCGGAACCGGTGTTACTTCGGTCGCAGCGCTTTTAACTGCGCTACAAACAGCCGGTGCGTATGGCAAAACCAACGCGGTTGGAACCGTAGGACAAGCGGCAGGCGTTCCAACTGGCGCCTTAATGGAGGTCGGGTCTAATGCGAACGGATTTTACTGGCGGTTCGCAAACGGATTGCAAATCTGCATAGGAAGTCTCATTAGCGGTGGGACCGCCACAACTCAAGGTTCGATCTTTATTTCTACACCAGCCTCCGGGAGTTTCCCGATTGCATTCGCGGTGGCGCCAGTGGTAGTTGCTAGCGGGCTATACAACGCATCAGGAACAGGATGGGCAACCCAAGCAACTTTTTCGTCAGCTACAACGTGGGGTAGCTGGGCGGTGTGCTTCGGCGCATCAAACGGAAGCGCCTCGACAATAAGCTTAATTGCAATAGGAAGGTGGTTCTGATGCGCATCAATCTATCCCCGCAGCGTCGAGATGACACTCTGGAAGTTTTCAAAACCGGCGACGTCCTGACCGTCAACGGTGAGGATTTCGACCTCTCGCCAATTGGTAATGGCGACACACTGCCTGCATCAGCCATCAACTCGAAGTGGTTTTTCGATAAGGTTGATCGGAGCGACGGCGAGCTTGTCTTAACTCTGATACTGCCAAACCCGTTTAATTACAGTCATGAGCAGGCATTCCCGGTGCCGCTGGAAAACGTTCCAGACGGTCCTGTTGTATTTCCCGGCCCGCTGCCAGAGCTTGAAGTTGAAATGGCTCCCGAGGGTGATGAATGAATATCGATTGGTCCCAACTAATTACAAAAGCCATGAAAGACGCTGCTGTTCAAGCCGAGCAACTTGCTACTGCGAGGGCCGAATTGTCTGCTCGCAATAGCAAGGCGTTGGTTCAACTCGCTCGCATTCAAGAGCGAGTTGACACGATCGGTTTCGGCATTGATATCGGTGAAGCAACTGAAGAGGACGAAGCAGAGCAGGCGGCCTTGCTCATCAGCCTAAAGGCCTGGAAATCCTACAAGTTTGCGCTAGGCAAAGTGACAGTGCAGCCCACTTGGTATGCCGCTCCAGTGTGGCCAATAGAGCCAGCTGTACCGGTGATCGTTGCTGATCCCGAAGCGCAGATCACCAATTGATGTAACGCCGAACAGCGACAACGCCACCCGCCATCGAGCGGGTATTTTTTTGCCTGGAGAAAAGTGATGTCAGTTACTGAAAAAGACCGCGACATTCTCGCGCGCACGCTGTGGGGAGAGGCGCGCGGCGAAAGCTTGGCGGGACAGATCGCCGTAGCTTGGACCGTTCGCAACCGGGTATATGACGGCAAGGACAGATCGTGGTGGGGCGAGGGCTATGCCGGCGTGTGCCAGAGGCCATACCAGTTCAGTTGCTGGAACAAGACCGACCCGAACTATCAGTTCCTCATTGGTGTGAAGCAGATCCCGTTCCGCGAACTGGCCCAAGCGCGCATTGCTGCTGATCAGGTAATCGATGGCAAGCTGCCCGATCCCACCGGTGATGCCACGCACTATTATGCCATCGCCATGAAGACGCCGCCGGCCTGGGCCGCGAAGGCAAAGCAGACGCTGAAGTTGGGCGGTCATGTGTTCTTCAAGGATGTGCCATGAGCCTGGTGGCGTTGAGGGTGGTCGGCGCGCTGGCGCTTGTTCTGCTGGGCGCCATCTGTGCTTGGCAGATTCAGGGCTGGCGGTACGGCGCGCAACTGGCCGAGCAATCGCGACTACACACCGACACCCTCAATCAACTGGCCATGGTCGGCGCTGCGGCACAAAAAACCGAGCAGGACAAACGCCTGGTGCTCGAGCAGCGCCTGGCGGCCAGCGACCAATCCCACCACGAGACTTTAACCAATGCCCACAAAGACCAGGCTCGCCTGCGCGATCGCCTTGCTACTTCTGATCTGCGGTTGTCAGTCGTCCTCGCCAAAGGTTCAGCCGGTGGCTGTTCAATGCCTGCCACCGCCGGCGCCGGCGGCATGGTTCATGGAGTCGTCCGAGCCGAACTTGACTCAGCGCATGCTCAACGAATTATCGCGATCACCGATGAAGGCGATCGGGGACTGATCGCGCTGGCTGCGTGCCAGGCCTATGTGCGGGAGATCAGCACTCCCCGCTAAACTGGCATCCTGCTTTGAAGTTCCAGCAGAGGCTCAATGAACAGCCGAAGACCTAGGCACTGGCACGCGATCAAACTTAGAAATCTCTTTGATCCAAAAACGACGGTATTTTGTTTGGTCTGGCGACAACGGCTTGTGATTTGACCATGAGTGCTCGGCTTTCATGCTGGCGCGATACTCCTCCCACTCCTTTTCCTCGGCCACATCTTTTGCTGTCTTTTCGTTGTCGAACCATCCGAGGACGTACACTTCGCCTTGGTCCTGGCCATGCTCAATGAGAAGGTAAATGTTGTTCATCAGCTTTGCCTTTGTAGCTGTCAATCGGGATAAGCCTCTAATATGAGGCGTTTCCAGTGCTATCGGCCGTTGTCATTAGATGTTTAGCGTCGGCTCTGGATGAGCGTTAACAGCTTGCTCTGTGATGGCATGCCGCCATTCTTGTCACCGTTGTCAGGTTGCCCCATGATTCTTCGACAGGGGGATGAGGCATCGGCCATGGATAAGCAACTTGCCGGACTCTCGTTCCTGCTCACCCTGGTGTGGGTGGTAGTCGTGGTCTTGGTGATGTATTGGATGTCGTAGTGCAGATAAAAGGGGAGGCGGTCCGTGGAAGATGTCGTACTCGGCCCCAGGCCGCGGCGTGAAGCTGATCGCCTCCTTGCACAAATCCAACGCGCTGAGTCGATGATCGTTGCCGTAAAGGCCGGCGCCCGTGCCGAAGGATTTGTCTTGGGCATGGAGATGGTGGGCGCCTTGCGCGCAGGTGACGCGGAGCGGCTTTACATCATTTTTGAAACGGCGCTGGAAGCTCGGCTCAAGTCGCTGGTCCCTACCTAAAACAAACTGTTCTCCTCTGGCGCGTCCCCTATCGGACTGATCAATCCGCTCTGATTATTACGTACATTGCCGATCGCCCGATCCACCTTGAACCACTCGAACGCCTCGGTGGGTTCACCCTGCAGCAGTACCATTTGCTCGGCGCGCTCTTTGGGTGTGGAAGGATCCAACCATTCTTTGGCCAGTTCCGGCGATAACGTCACGGGACGACGGTCATGGATATCCACCATGCCGCCAGCGCTGTCAGCGGTGATGATGACGAAGCCGTCGTGTTCGCTCGGCTTATGCTCCGGATTTGGGTATTGGCCGATGGCAGCACACAGGATCGGCGCTCGATCCCGCCGGCGAATGAGGTAGGGCTGCTTTTTCGGTCCGCCTTCATCCACCCACTCAAACCAGTTGTTGATCGCGATGATCGCCCGGTGTGGCCAGATCGCCCGGAAGAACGGACCGTGGGCGACCTTTTCGACCCTGGCATTAATCGGCGCAGCACGATCCTTGGCCCAATGCGGTCGCCATCCCCAGCGCACCATGTCAGCGTGCAGGTAGTCGCCTTCCTGGTGAAAGAGAGCGAGCTGCGTACTCGGCGCAGCGTTATAGCGAAGAAAGGGTAGATCGCCGGTTTGGTTCACCAACGGGTTGGGCATGCTCAACGCCGCGACGAAATCGTGGATGCCATCGTATTGGGAGAGTCGTCCACACATGGTTTAAATCCTTGAATGGGCAATCAGCTTTTCGCAATTTGGGTGAACGGATCCACGCCGGTCAGCTCGCGCAGCTTTGCATGGAGCTCGCTGATCACCTTGGCGTTGGCCATCAGCTCCCAGTTGGTCTTGGTCTCGATATCCGTGACCCTTCTATTGGCATCTGACGCAGAGGTGAGCGCCCGGTTCAGTTCGGTCCGCAGTCGATCGCGCTCCTCGGATACCTCCGCGTGCATTTGCACCAGGTTGAAGATGTCTCTGCGCGACTTGCGGAGCTGGAGGGTCAGTTCCTGGACTTCGTTCTCGTACATGCGCAAAAAATGACGACACGTCTCAAGCTCAGTTGGGCAGCCAAGCCAGTCGCTGGTGTCTTCGATTTCGTAGGGGTCCACAAAAAAACCTTACCGATACTGTTTGTATATACAGTAATCGAGGGGCGATATTTCCGCGAGGGGTAGGCGACGAGACGACTAGGTTGGGGGGGGAGCCCCCGGTTCTGGGTATTTTTTCCTCGCGCCTTAGAAAATTAGCGACCTGAAAAATGGCCATTCGTTGCTATGAAACAAGCCCCTAGAATTGGTTTATTTATGTGGCCTGAAAAATGCTCTGAACCATCTACGGAGTTTATTGATGATGACGGTGATAGGAGACAGACCCCTTGTGGAAACGTCCTCTGCTTCTTGGTATCACGATGATTGTTGGAGTTCTTGGCTTCGGGTGGGCATTGAGCGCTATTGGTCTGTATTTGGCGGTGTGGTGAACCGCTCGTTCGTTGATTACCTCTTCCACCATTGGAATTCGGCAGGGCACGATAGGACCTCGTGATGAGAAAGTCGGCCGCAGATGAGTTGCTTCCCCTACAGCGCATTTCAGCTCAACGGAACCAGTATTTGCCCCGCACGAGGTAAAGAAACCTCGATCATGTATGTCGTATGCGCTTTTATTGTGTTCGATTGTATCTAATGCGTCGATATCTACACGACCATACAAACATTGGCGTGTTTGACATATCGCAGACATAGATTGGGGTTGAGATACCGCTTCCAAAAAAACAATTTTGGAATGACCTGCTGTGCGATTAGCCGCACGTAGTTACTAAATAGCTGTATCACAGGGCAGCTGAACCGCGCTGCCGGGAGAAAATGCAATGACTGTAACAACGACTCGTAAAAAGAACATTTGCGTAGCGGGTGTCTCCCTGGCTGGAATCGTTCTGGCCGGAGCGGTGTTTGCCGCAGAACCCATGCCGCAGGGTTACACGCTTGCCGCGGCTCAGGTCAGTGCAGAGGGCAAGTGCGGGGAAGGAAAATGTGGAGAGTCCCAAGTCAAGAAACAAGCCAAGGCAAGTGAAGGTAAGTGCGGTGAAGGTCAATGCGGAGATGCAATCTTCAACTCTATTGACACTGACAAAGATGCACGAATTTCACTAGCTGAGTTCCTCGTTGCTGCGCCTGGGAAGCAAGCGGTGTTTGCAAAAAAGGACACGAATAAGGATGGCTATATTGATGAAATGGAGTCATACCTCAGTGTGAAGGCGGCCTACAACGAAAACGGCCGAGAATTGCCAACAGGCCTCTTTTCAGTAAAAGAGTAACAACTCTCGGACCATATGCCCTTGCCATCGCAGGGGCATTAATGAGCATTTCGGATTGATGTGCGCGATTGCTTTCCAGGTAAATCGTCAGCTTCGGCACTGCTTGGTGCAGACGCGGCATTGTCTGACCACGGTCACTCTGGTGCCATCATTACTGCGAGCGTCATCTTGATGAATTCCTCGTTGCGGTCTATGGCGACGAGTGCACCACGGATATTCTCAGCCACGTCAGCTGACCCGCGCAGCTCGACCCAGTTGGAAAGCTCCATGATGGCGGCTTCAAGGGCGAGTTGGTTTTCGTTGAGCTTGAACAGCAGTGAAGGGAGTAAGTCAGAATTTGGCATCGCGAATCCTCAATGGAGTCTTCAGCGTAGCAGCCTGGATCAAGAGCGGTGGAGGATAGAAAGTCGGCAGAACGCCGTGGATGGACCCAAAAAAGGGTGTGGGGACTTTTTCGGGGATTCGCTCTTTCCTGTTCATCTCTGTAAGGC
The DNA here is from genome assembly GCF_004307665.1 of Pseudomonas sp. Sample_16. Classification (NCBI taxonomy): domain Bacteria; kingdom Pseudomonadati; phylum Pseudomonadota; class Gammaproteobacteria; order Pseudomonadales; family Pseudomonadaceae; genus Pseudomonas; species Pseudomonas sp. Sample_16. The sequence continues at coordinate 81,786 of NZ_RCOB01000179.1, read as the reverse complement.
ACCGTTTGCAGCGAGCGCCAGAAGAAGAGCCAGTAAATGCTGGGCCTCGTGCCCATTTTCAAGCATGGGGTGCTAGGGGTCGAGTGTTCGAATCACTCCGTCCCGACCATTATTCCTGAGTAAAATCAGACACTTGAGCCGATCAGATGGAATCGGCTTTTTTGTGTCTGCGCAAAACCCGCGCAAAACTACCCGTTGATTTCCCTGATATTCAATTTCTCGCCAGCCGTTCACCGGCAGGCTTGTGGTTTAATCATATGGGTTCCATGGAGATGTGGCGATGGAAAGGGCGTTGCGTAACCCGCTGTTTTTGGCAGGAATACCTTTGGCGGCTATTGGTGCCGCTATTGCGGCGCCTGGCTTGTGGATTCCAGGTCTGGTCTTAATGGTTTGTGGATGGGCAAAGGGGAATAAAAGTACCTGATGTTTTCACCGTAGGCCTTGTAGTAGTTCTTTCAATTTTTTTTCGGTAAGTCATGAGCGAAGAACGAGATATCCCAGAGCCCGAGCACGACCACCTGCTCGATCATGAATTCCATGATGACGAGTCATGGGGTGAAGAGGACGCTCAGGCAATTGTTGACGAAGAAGATGATGACGTTGATTTTCTTGATCAGATAGATCAGGACGACTGAGGCGGATTCAATAGCCAGAAGGCCCGTCCATCCGCAAGGGCCTACATTGCATCGAATCAAACCCTGGCAGCCGCCGGGGTTTTTTATTGGCGGGAGTTTTCGCAACTTCGTGGTGACTGGAGCTGGATATAGATACTGACTACCGTTCGTCGGAACCTACGCACGATCAACCGTTTCGCAAGTCATTGAAGTAGCCCAAAAAAAAGACAGGTTTCTATGCGACCACTAATCCTCGATTTGCCGAATGGGCGTGAGCTCGCCAATGAGCTTGATCTCGCGATTTCGCAGATGATGTCCATCCCGGTCGAGCACATCGGTGGCGCTTTGTGGCTGGAAGCTTCCAGCAGGCAGCAGCAAGCTTTCCAGAAGTGGCGTGAGTATCTGCAGCTCATGGCTGATGGGCGGGTGCGTGGCGAAGCGCTTAAAGTCGCTTGAGTCCAAATGCTGAATAGATGAGCCGAACCATGCAGGCGAGGGCGGGGTCGGGTGCTTCGTTTTTGCCATTCGTCCAATGCCGGGCACTCGTCCATGGTGTGACTTTCTTACGTTTAAGCACGGATTCACCGAGCATGAGAACGGAGAGTCACCATGGAAATCGACGAGAATGCACCCGGCAACAAATCGCAGCAGCGCGAAACACGCACAACGGATAACGAAGCGGGCCATGATCCGAGCTGGAACCAGTATGAAGTGCCGTTACCGCCGGACGATGAATCGCCTGTGGATGAAGATATGGCGGATGTGGATGCAACTAACTCGGTATCGAGTGAGCACCCGCAATCTGGCACCAACAGCCGCGCCGATGATCCTGATGCCGACCCACAGATGAACGAATTGGGCGAAGGCGAAAAAGAGCAGCGCGGCGTGCCGGCAAGTGATCCTGAATCGGGCGCCTGAACAAGTTTGAAGCATTCCGACTGCCCGCTAATCGCGGGCTTTTTTATGTCGCTACATTGGCCAGCCAATCATCCCCAGACACGTATGAAAGATAACGAAAGGAATTTTTTAATGGACCTGGCCATGGGGATTTCTATGAGTTTGTTGATGGCGTAAGACGCACCCAGCATCAAGACGATGGTGCCCCAAAGCAATATGTGTGAGTTCACAGCCGGATAGGCAATGTTGAAGATCATGAATCCGATCATTTGATGCAGCAGGTAAAGCGGGTAGGTCAGCGCGCCCAATGCGGTCCAGTTGTATGTCGCTATAGCTCCCGTTTTGTTGGTTGCGATCAAGATAAACGTGATGAAGAACAGACCGATGACGCTGCATACGATCAGCGGGTTGTATTCGGTTGCGTATTTTGATTCGAGCAATTCGGCCCAGACAATTGCCGTGTAGTTGGCTAATGCCAGCGCACCCGCCAGCAGGAAAACCCGTGTTTTCGTGATGCCCTTGGCCCATAGGATGTAGAAGGTTGCGCCTGCTATGAAATAGGCAGCGTAATCAGTAATCAGTATCGAGCGCAGCTTTTCAAAAGCGAGAAGTTCGGCAGTGGCAGATATCAGCAGCCAGAACACGAGGTAGGTCTCTATTTTTTCTATTTTCTTGAAGGCCAACAGGATGGAAATCATTAGATAGAATTGAATCTCTACAAATAGTGACCAGTACACGCCGTCGATTTGTGGAATTCCCATCAGCTCGCTCAGGAATGCCATGTTGATGATGTATTGATAAAAATCAGCGCTATATCTGGGCTGACCAATGGCAAGGGTGATTGCAAAGGTGATCGTGCAGCACACCCAGAAAGCCGGGCAGAGGCGGACGACGCGGGAGATAAAAAACGCTCTCAGATTATTGCTCGAAGCGGTCATCAGAATGACAAACCCACTGATCATGAAAAACAGTTCAACGCCCAAATAACCGTATTTGGCAGGCTCAGCCAATAGCGGGTAGGGCATGGTAGACATGTCTCCTTTGGCATAACCGCGAAACGCATAGTGAAAAAACACTACAGCGATGGCAGCAAGGAAACGCAGCAAATCCAGTTCGTTTAATCGTCGCTTGATCATGTATATGCGCTCCATACTTGTTAGCGCGAAATGAATACTGACCTCCCTGCCGATTGAAATTTTACCCAGGGCGTACGCTATGGCGGCAGTAGCGCCTCAGGGACTTCAATTGAAGTGGGCACGCAGTTACAGCGTGCGGGAAGTGAAGCGGATCCGAAGCAATAAGACCGAGGGCACCTCGGCCTTTGTGTGACGCTATCGATTGCGTTGCCACAGGCGGAAATAGTCGACTTCGAAGGTGGAAGGCAGGTCGGCATCGTCGACTACACCAAACCATTTCCACATGGCTTCGCTGTCGAAGATCACCTCCATCGGGAAGTAAAAATGGGTGTTCTTTGATTCCCTGACCAGTACACCATCGACGTACCAACGCAGGGTGTCGGGCTGCCAGTCGAAACCATAGACATGGAAGTCGTCCGCCAGGCGCCATGGACTGATCCAGGTGCTGCCGTCGGCCAAGTGCTCCTTGCTTTGCGGTGTAGCCCACACGTGGGCATTCATGTTGTACGAGCGGTCGAGCGCCGCGTTTTTGGTTTTGCCGCCGATTTCGAAGATGTCGATTTCGGTGGCGTTGTCCTCCATACCCGTCCACGCCAGCCAGAATGCGCTGGAACCCGCAGAATTCATGGGTTTGGCGCGGGCTTCATAGTATCCGTAGAAGCCCTTTTCAATGGTTCGGACCATGGCGGAGGTGTAGTCCTTGAAGCCGAGCTGGACGTACTTCTGCGGCAAGGTTTCCTTGCGAAAGACAATGTTCAGGTTGCCGTTGTTGACGGATGCATTGTTCGGCGTGAACAACGCCGGTTTGCGTCCCAGCGACTCGTTGCCGATGGCATTGTTGACGTGCCAGCGTTGGCGATCGAGGGTGCTGCCATTGAAGTCGTCGGACAGTTTGCTGTTGAGAATCCACTTACCGGTATTGGCCTGATCGGACAGCGGCAGATTGGCGTTGACCCGTTTCGGCAGTGGGCCCAGTGGTCCGACGCGGGTCCATGTATTGGCTGATTTCGGAATGGCAACCGACCATTTATCCGCCAGGTACTGAAATGCATGCTGGCGTTCTGCGAGGGAGGCAAACGCACGGTCGTACACCAACACTTCCGCGATGTCGCCGCGAAAGTTTTCAGAATTGCCAATGGCATTGCGCCCGACGGCATAGGGGCCAATCGGCACATCGTAAAGCTCCAGGACGGATACGGTCGGCGCATACGCCGTGGTCTGTTGCAGGCTGATGGCGAAATTCGGCAACACGTTATCGTTGTCGGTGCTTTGCGGGCGTGAGCTGAACAAGCGTTGCCAGGGATCAACCTCGGCTTGTTCGGCCAATCGGCGGGAAACGATCAATACCGTGACCGGGCCTTTGGCGCTGCGGATGGATTTTCCCAGAAACCCCGACACGCCACTGAAACGCACCACCGAATGGCCATTTAGAGCGTTTGCCATGCGCTGTGGCTTGGAGGCGCCATCATCGACTGTGGCGTGATGGGATTTTCCGGATTTGTCGTTCCAGCGCTGGACACTGTCCTGCGCGCCCAGGGTCAGCGTGTTCGCATCGGCGCCGTCCAGCCACAGCACCAGCCCGGTGGTGGGGGGCGATTGTGCGGCGGTGCAAGCCAGCGAAACCCACAGCAGTACCAGCAGCAGAGAACCCCTGAACATCATTTGACTGCAACCAGCGACGGGGTTTCGAACGAAGATTGATACCCCTGCGGATTACACGACTGCCACCGCCAGGTATCGATGATCATTTGTTCCAGGCCACGTTGCGCGCTCCATCCCAGTTCACGTGCTGCCTTGCTCGGGTCGGCCCACATTTGCGCGATGTCACCTTCGCGTCGCGGTGCGAAGCGATAAGGAATGCTGATGCCGGTGATGTCTTCGAAACTGTGGATGATCTGCAGCACGCTATAGCCAATGCCAGTGCCCAGGTTCCAGAAATCGATGCCGCGGGTGTGCTGCAATACCTGAAGTGCCTTGAGGTGGCCGATGGCAAGGTCGACCACGTGGATGTAGTCGCGCACGCAGGTGCCATCCACGGTCGGGTAATCGTTGCCGTACACCGTGAGTTCGGGGGTGCGGCCAATCGCGACCTGCGTCAGGCACGGCAACAGGTTATTGGGGCGGCCTCTGGGGTCTTCGCCGATCATTGCGCTTTCGTGAGCACCAATCGGATTGAAGTAGCGCAGTAGGCCGATGCTCCAGCGTGGGTCGGAGTGGCACAGATCGGTGAGCAACTCTTCGATCATGAGCTTGGTACGGCCATAGGGATTGACCGGTTTGCCGGTGCCGAAATCTTCGGCAATCGGTGTGCGTGTGGGCTCGCCATAAACCGTGGCCGAAGAGCTGAACACCAGCTGGAATACGTTATTGCGAGCCATTGCCCGGCACAGTTCAAGCGTGCCGGCGACATTGTTGGCGTAGTAGTCCAGCGGCTTGCGCACGCTTTCTTCTACGGATTTGAGGCTGGCAAAATGCACCACGGCATCAATGTCGTAGCGGTTGAAGATGGTGTCCAGCAGGGCCGTATCACGGATGTCGCCATTGATGAAATCAACCCGGGTCAGGGTCAGTTGCTCAAGGCGCGCAATGCACTCACGGCAGCTGTTGCACAGGTTGTCGAGCACCAGCACTTTGTGTCCGGCATTGATAAGCGCCAAAGCGGTATGAGAGCCGATGTAGCCGGCGCCGCCAGTAATCAACGTAGTTTTGCGCATGGTGAGGTCTTCCTGTCTCAGTGACTGAGTTCAGCGGGTGGTGAAAACCGATTTGAATTCCTGTGGCCAGCGCGGGTGCATGACGCTATACGCCACGGCATAGCTCAGCGCACCCACCACAATGTTGCAGACCAGGTGCAGGTAGCCTTGCAAACCCAGCTGCGGTGACACGTACAAGACGGTTGCGGCCATGACGAGTGAGGCAATCACGCTGCGGTAATTGGAGTCGAAGTACCGGCGCCAGCCGTAACCGATAGCTGCGTTGAGTCCACGGATTTGCAACGGTGTGATGATCAACATCCGCGTCAGCAGCGCGAGCGCCGCGGCCATACCGCCATAAAAGGTGCCGAAGCCGTAGACCAGCGCCAGCGCCAGTACAGTGGTTGCCACTTCGGCTTTGATCGTGAGGTGGCTGCGGTTGACCGCCACCAGTGCGGTGGTGGCGTACATGGCGGTGTTACCGATGGCCGCCGTGCAGGCCAGCACTTGCAGCAGGGGAATGGCTTCAGCCCACTTGGCACCGAATATCAACAGGATGAGGTCGTTTGCCGTCAGCGCGAGGCCAATGAACAAGGGCGTCAACAGAAAGCCGCTGACGGCGGTTGAGTCACCCAGGATCCCGAGCAATCGCAGGGGTTCTGCGCTGCGCCGGGCGAACGCCGGCAATGCATAGCTCAACAGACCGTTATAAATCGCAGTGCGTGGCAGTTCGATGATGCGCATCGCCATGTTGAACATGCCGACCGCGTTCACGCCGGCCGTCATCCCAAGCACCACGTTGACCCCGCGCTGCAGCGTTTGTGAACTCAGTGCGTTGATGGCAACCGGTGCGCCGGCTTTCAACAGTTCGCGCAAGAAAGGACGGTCAATGTAAAAGGCAATGCGCCGCGGATCTGCGCGCATCAAAACGATGATGGACACGAACTCCATGAGCAGCGCCTGGGCAACGACCGCCCAGGCACCCAGTCCCCAGAGCGCCACAGCGATGCCGCCGACACCGCCTACCACCTTGCCCAGCAACGTGCGCGACGCCAGTGTCTTGAAGTCGCCGCTGCGGCGCATTTGCGCGACATAGACACGCGCCATCATGGTGAAAAGGATTTTCACCGAAGCCACCGCCGTCAACCATCGCAGCAGCGGGTCGGGCGTGTACAGCATCACCGCGACCGAGATGACGACGATCGACACCAGGCTGACGAGGACCGAGGCCCAGAACGCCGTGCTGATGTGTTTGTCTTCCAGCCGTTCGAGCCGTACCAGCGGGTCTTCCAGAACCGACGAATACACCAGCCCGATCAACTCGACGATGGCAATGATGACGGTGCCCACCCCCAACTCTGCGGGCGACAGCAGCCTGGCATAGGCGACAAAGGTAATCATCGACAGGAAGATCAGGCCGAATTTCTCGGTAAAGATCCAGGTCAATGTCACCAGACGATGATTAGCCATGGCGGGTACCGGTTCAATGAGCGGTGGTTGACGCCGTTGCCTTGCGCAAGGTTTTGGCGCGGGCATAGAGGTAGCGCAAGGTCGGTTTGCCGTTGTGGAAGATCAGCGCTTGCCAGGAGCACTCGAGCATTCGTCGGTACACATCGATCACTTCGGCATGCTCGTCGCGTCGGGAAAACGCATTGAGAAAGTCAGTGTGGTTACCCAGCACGAAATCGATCCGTTGCTGTTTGCTGAGCTGCGCGCCATAGCGGGCGAGGTACACCTCGATGAACCTGATCTTGTTCTGGTAGTACTTTTTCGGTTGCGCGGTCATGTTGCCGGCGTTGACCGTGCGCTCCAGCAGAATTTGCGGCACCGTGTGGATCTCCCAATGTTCGGCGATCCGCGTCCACATGTAACGGTCTTCGGAGTAACGCAGGCTGGCATCGAAGCCACCCAGTTGCATGATCACGTCGCGTTTGACCAACGCGGTGGATACGCCATTGACGACGTTGGCGTGGATGAAATCGTAGAAATGCCTGCCGCTCTTGCGCACGTTGTCCAGTTGCCGCCTGCCGTCGCTGTAATTGACCTGCGTGTAGCAGTCGATCAACCCCACCTGCCGACCCTGACGCGTGAGTTCGTCATACAGGGCCAGTTGTAACTCCAGCTTTTGCGGGCGAAATTGATCGTCGGCGTCGAGCATCGCGACAAAGGTTTCCTGAGAGTGGCGCATCCCGTGATTACGGGCACTGGCCTGGCCTTCGTTGGCCTGCTGCAACAGTGTCAGGCGAAACGGCGCGACGAAGTCTCTGACCCGCTGGGGGCCGTCATCCGTAGAACCGTCGTCGACGACGATGACGTGATCGGGCAGCCGGGTTTGCTCGGCCAGCGATGACAGCGTTTGCTCAATGCTTGCGGCGCCGTTGTACATCGGGATCACGACGCACACTGTTTGCGGTGAAGGGGAGGCTTGATTGGGCACGGGTGATTCTCCTTTTGTTACGCCTTGGCTGAATCGCGCGGGAATCCCCGACCAGTCGAATGCTGGCCCAGGGTTGTCGGTGATAATTCGGGGAATGTGACGTGGTGTTGCCGGAAGGACAGGGCCAACGTGCAGAACACCAAAAACTCGGCAGAGCGGTAATTGGGTATCACGTAGGCCACATAGTTGGTGACGATGAACAAACCGATGATCACCAGGGCGCTGGCGCGAAACCTGGCAGCCTGGTTCGCCGTTACGGCGCGGTACTGTTTAAACAGGGCTTCGCCCAGCAGCAACGCCAGCGCAGTCAACTGAATAGCGCCGCCGTTGAGCAGAGTTTCCATGTAGCCGCTATGGGCGTTGCCGATGTAACCCCAGCGACGGATGAAACCATCGGCGTCGGGGCTGGCCCAGAAGGCGCCGAAGCCGTATCCCTTGAGCCATTGCTCATCGACAAACGGCGCGAGCAGCTCCCAGATCAACGTGCGGTCAGTGAGTGAGGGGTCACGACCGGCCAACTCCAGCAGCCACGAAAGGTTGTTGTAGAGAAACAGGCACACCAGCAGGAACGCCAGCGTGCAAAAGAAGAACAGCCACTGCGAGCGGTTGATGTGCAGCCGGATCAGGGTGAGGAAATACCAGTAGCTCAGCGTCCCGGAAAGGATCAGTGCCACGCCCGTTGCCGATTGGGCGAGCAGGATGGCGACCAGTGAAAAAAACGCACAGAAGAGTGCCCAGCGATTGCGTTGGCGGATCATCGGCAGCAACAACAGGATGGCGATTGCGTTGAGCCGCGCCCCGGCGTTCTTTTCGGCGAAAATCCCCTTGAATGCACCGTCACGGATGCCGCCGGACAGGAACGCGACGTCAGGCATGATCACGGCGAGTATCAAACCGATAAACGCCGCCACGCCGATGGCACAGCCCAGCATGAAATTGATTTTTTCAAGCGGGTAGTTATAGGCAATGAAACCGGCAAAGAACACCACGCTGAGCAGCGCGATAAAGCGCTTGAAACTCAGCATCGGGTCGCTGGACCAACTGATCGAGGCAATGACACAGAATATGAACACCAGCAGAAAGAAGTTGCTGCGGTAAAAGGTTTTGCTCAGGAACACCTTGTTGCGGATGAAGAAATACAACGGCACCAACAGTGTGATGAGGCCGCAGATCTGGTTGGCGACGTTGCCTTCGAGGTCTTTGCTGATATCACCGAAACTGGCTGCGCCACCCAGGCTGAGAACAAACGTGATCACCTGGATGTAAAACAGCACACCGAACAGGGTGAAGGCATCGCGTAGCGTGGAATATCTGATCTCCAGGGTACTCATGGCGATGGTCTCCGCAGTAACGCGGCGAGGTAGGTTTCTACCGCGCAGCCGTTCATGAAGCGCGCAGCGGCATCGATGCGGGACTGGCGCTGTAGATCTCGCGGTGTCGAGAGTTGCAGGGTGATCGCTTGCGCCAGGGCGAGCGGGTCGTCGACCGCCACCAGTGGCGCGACGAGGCCACCGATAAGAATGTCTTGCGGGCCGTGGGGACAGCGGGTCGACACCACCGGTGTGCCGGTGGACAAGGCCTCGACCAGCGCGTTGGGACTGCCCTCGAAACGCGACGACAGCACAAAGCAGTCGGCGGCGGCCACTTCTGCCATGGGATCACTGGCATAGCCCGGCAGATCGACTCGATCCGCCACGCCCAGTGTTCGGGCCAGGTCTTGCAACGAGTCCCTGAGTGCACCCTCGCCAAAAATGATCAGGCGAGTGTTGGCGTCCGGCAACGAGGCGAACGCGTTGATCAAGGTGTCGAAGCCTTTTTGCGGCGCCAGGCGCCCTACGGCGACAATCACCGGCCCGGGCTTGTCCTGGAGCCAACGGTGGCTTGGCCGCGCCGGCCGCTTGTTGCGAAAGTCGTCGTCAAGGACCGGGTTGTCGGCAATGGTCACGTCCTGGCGGCGCGCAATGGTGGTGTTGACCAGATCCTGGGCGACACCTCGCGAGACGCAGATCACCGGGTTGGGAATCAACCGGTACAACAACGGTGCCACCAGGTATGCCAGCCGCACCATGAAGTCGGGGTTGACGTGTTTGTCATGGGAAAACGCGTTGCGCTCGCTGACATGCAGCCGTGTCAGAGTCCCCGACAGCAATGCGGCGAGGATGGCCACCACGTTGACGTGAGTCAGGGCCGCCAGTTGCGCGTCGAAGCGATTGGCCCGCAGAAATCGCGCGAGCGCTGGCACTGCACGCGCAGTGCGTGGGCTTCGCAATTCGACTTTCTTTACTCGCGGGTCGAGGTGCGCCGCATGCAGGCCGCCACCGGTGAGCATCAGCAAGGTCACGTCATTGCCGGCGTCCACCAATGCACTGGCCAGGCGCGCCATCATTTTTTCCGCCCCGCCAGCGCTGAGGTCGTGCAGGATAATCAGCAATTTTTTCATTGGTTCCATACCTGGTAGTACGTTTTCGCGGCGTACTGGCTGGTGTACGGTTGAATGGCGTCGGCGAGCATTTTTGCGCTTGGCGCAACGCCAGTCGGTGAAACCAGGCTGTTGAGCATTCCCTTCGCCAGGGCGGGTACGTCGTTGGCATTGACCAATTGACCCAGCCGGCCGTTGTCCAGCAGTTCCCTGGGCCCGGTTTCGCAATCACATGCCAATACAGGCGTACCCAACGCCAGTGCTTCAATCAGCACAGTCGGCATGCCTTCCTGTACCGAGCTCAGAATGAACAGCCGGGCGTGCCTGAGCAGGGGATAGGGGTTGCTTAGGAATCCGCTGAAATGCACCCGATGTGCGATGCCCAATCGGCTGGCCTGGGTGGTCAGCGCATCGAGCAGGGGACCGTCACCGGCGATCACCAGATCCGGCAGGGCTTCACTGCGCAGCGCCAGCGCATAGGCATCGAGCAACAGATCAAAGCCTTTGGGTTCCACCAGGCGACCCACGCTCAACCAATAGTCGCCGGGTAACCCGACGGGCAACGGCGCCCGTGAGGCTCGCAACAGTTGGTCGGTAACTACGGCGTTTGGGCAATAACGGATGCGTTGCCGACCCCAGGGCATCAGATCGATGAGGGACTGGCGCAGGGCCGTGGAAACCGTGACCACCTTGCCGCTGCCGCAGAGGTACAGCGCGTAGAGCAGACGCAGGCTGGAGGGGCCGGTTTTCTGTTCAGTGCAATCGAGTGCCGCGTGGCGGCTATAGATGACTTTGCAGGGAAGACCGAGGGTGGCGAACCAGGTGCAGAGGTTGGCTTGCTCCTTGGCGGAAATGAGGTGAGTGATGCCCTCGCGGCGAATCAGCCGGCGCAACAGCACGATGGACTTGAACAGGCCGACGATGCCGTTGCCGCCAGCGGCGTTGAGCGTTTGCGCACCCGCGCTGTCCGGCGTGTCACCGTTCATGACGAAAAAACTCACGCGGTTGCCGTCCTTGAGAAACTGCTCGGACAAGCGTTGCTGGACGCGCTCGATACCGCCGCCCGCTCTGAAATCCTTGAGAATGAACAGAATGTGCATCGGTCATTCCCCCACGCTGATGGCGACTTTGCGCCGAACGAGCAGGGTCAACAGGTGTAAAAAATTGCTCGGGTAGTCGATCAGGTAGCGTTTGATCGTATGGGGCTCGCGGTACATCCGGTAGAACGCGCGCAGATGCAGTTGGTCGATCATGGCGGGGTAGTAATTGCGGGTGGCCATGGCTTCCTGGCGAATGAACCCGCCACAGGTAAAGGCGACACCGCGAAAGCCTGCACGCAGCGCATCCTGTTCAAACCGCTCTTGCAGCCCGGCACCCAGGCCGACGATCAGAATGTCCGCTTCGCTGCGGCAGATGTCGGCCTGAATGTCCACAGCCTGGGACGCATCGAAATAGCCGTTGTGATAACCGGCGATGGTCAGTCGCGGATAGAGCGTCCTGATCTTGTCGATGAACAGATCCAGTTCAACCTGCCGGGCACCGACGAAATACACGCGCTTGCCCTGTTGCTCGGCGCTGCCCAGTACCGCGTCGGCAATCGAGGTGAAGTCAAAGCTGACCCGGCCGATTGCGCGGCCGGTCACCCGGGACATGAACAGCGACATCAGCATGCCGTCGCAAAAATAGGCGACGGTGCTTGGTGTCTGCTCGAAAAAACTGCTGATGGATGCAAAGTTGATGAAGGAATACGCCTGGTTGGCGTCCAGTAACCTGGGAGAAAAATGCCGGACTATCTGCAGCTTGATCATGGCGCGCCTCCTGTCAGTTGACCGGCCGGGTTTGCCGGCCCACGGAGACGTAGGTAATGCCGCGCTTGCTCAAACGCTGCGGATCGAACAGGTTGCGTCCGTCGAAAATCAGCGGTTGCTTGAGCTGGCGGATCAGTAAATCGAAGTCCGGTGCCCGGAACGATTGCCACTCGGTGACGATGATCAGTGCATCGGCATTTTTCAGCGCTGCTTCCTTGGTGCCCGCCAGTGTCAGGTCATCGCGCGAGCCATAAATGCGCTGGGCCTCTTCCATGGCCTTGGGGTCGAACGCCTGGACGCTGGCGCCGGCGTGCCACAAGGCCTCCATCAGCACCCGGCTGGGGGCTTCGCGCATGTCGTCGGTGTTGGGTTTGAAACTCAGGCCCCACAGGGCGAAGGTCTTGCCGCGCAAGGCACCCTCGAAATGATCGAAAACCCTCTTGAACAGGCTGGCTTTCTGCTCATGGTTGCGAGACTCCACGGCCTTGAGCACCCGGGCGTCGATATCGACGCTGGTGGCGGCGTGTATCAGCGCCTGCACATCCTTCGGGAAACACGATCCGCCATAGCCCAGGCCCGGATAGATGAACTGATAGCCGATGCGCGGATCGGACCCGATGCCGTGCCGGACCATCTCGATATCGGCGCCGAGTTTTTCCGCAAGGCAGGCCATTTCGTTCATGAAACTGATCTTGGTCGCCAGCATGCAGTTGGCCGCGTACTTGGTCAGTTCGGCGCTGCGCATGTCCATGACGATGATCTTTTCGCGGTTGCGATTGAACGGTTCGTACAGTTCGCGCATGACCGCTTCGGCGTGTGGGCTGTCGGTGCCGATGATGATGCGGTCCGGGCGCATGCAGTCCTCGACCGCGCAACCTTCCTTCAGAAACTCGGGATTGGAGACGACATCGAAGGTCAGATGGCTGCGATCGTGGTCGGCCAGCACCTGCTCGATGCGTTCGCGCACCCGGTCGCCAGTGCCGACCGGGACGGTGGATTTGTCGACGATGATGTGATGGCGGTCCATGTTCAGCGCGATGGTTTGCGCAACGTCCAGCACGTATTTGAGGTCCGCTGAACCATCTTCATCAGGCGGCGTCCCGACCGCGATCAACAGCACATCACCATGGTGCACCGCACTGGCAAGGTCAGTGCCGAATTGCAGCCGACCACTTTGGTGATTATCACGGACCAGGCTTTTCAGACCCGGCTCATAGAGCGGCAGCGTGCCGTTCTTCAGCGCGTCGACCTTGGCGCTGTCGACGTCCACGCAGAGGACGTTATGGCCGACTTCCGCCAGCGCGGCGCCTTGTACCAGGCCCACATAACCAATACCGAATACGCTCACATTCATGATCTAACCTCGGGGCGTCGTGACGCAGGTTCACGATGGGGCAGGGCGTCAGTAGATGTTTTTGGAGAACAGCGTGAAGGGGGTTTTGATGAGGATCTTGATGTCCAGCCACAGCGACCATTGGTTGATGTAGTTGAGGTCCTGGGCGACGCGCAGCTGCATCTTTTCCACGGTTTCGGTTTCGCCCCGATGCCCGGTGATCTGGGCCAGCCCGGTAATGCCAGGCTTGAGGCGATGACGGGCCATGTAGGCGCGCACTTTGCCGGTGTAGTAAATGTTGTGGGTCACGGCGTGCGGGCGCGGCCCGACCAAGGCCATCTGACCGAACAGCACGTTGAACAGCTGGGGCAATTCGTCGATGGAGCTGCGACGCAGGAAGCGTCCGAGCGGGGTGACGCGATCATCGTCCCGGGTGGCCTGGCGCACGTCGCTGTCGTCGTGGAGGCGCATCGAGCGAAACTTCCAGACTTTGATCACTTCGCCGTTGCAGCCGTGGCGATTTTGCTTGAACAGCACGGGCCCGGGGGAGGTCAACTTGACGGCAATCGCCACCCCCAACAGCAACGGGCCAAGGACAATAATGGCCATGGCCGCCAGGCTGCGCTCGAACAGATCCTTGCAAAACAGGCTGGCGGGATGCGAGCTGATCAGGCTCTCGTTGAGATAGATGGCCGGCATTCGCTCTATTTCGGAGATCGAATGGTTGAGCAGCACCATGCTGCCGAAGTCCGGGATCCACACCACATCGACGTTCATGTCCAGCAGATCGATGTACAGCGCTTCGATGGTGGCTGCGTGCGCCATTGTCAGGACGATGTAGACGCGACGCACGTCCAGGCGCGTGATGATTTCGCGGATCGAGTCGACATGTCCCAGCAACGGCAAAATGCTCGGTGCCGGGCCACTGTCATCGGCGGCGGAGATGAAGCCCAGGACCAGCGCGCGGTTCGGTCGCGAGAGTTTTTTCGCCAGTTCGTGAGCGGTCGGGCAGGTGCCGATGATCACCGAGCGACGCTCCCTGCAGATCATCCGCGAATGCAGCCGGGCGAAAGAGTGCAGCGGCAGAAAACTCGCGGCCTGGACCACAAAGCCCAGCACTGCCCAGACCATGATGACCTGGCGAGAGTACGTCGCACTGGTCTGGGTGATGAAGGCAATGCTCGCCAGCACTGCCAGCAGGATCAGCCAGCCGGCCAGTAGACGGCCGAGCCCGACCACCAGGCCATGACGCTTGTGATAAACCTGCATCATGCTGTAGATCGGCACTGAACCGAGCACAGTCAGGATCATCAGGATGCGGTAAGGGCTGGTGAGGCTGCCGACGCGCCAGTACACGAGCAGCATTAACAGCGCGACCACCAGCGTCATTGCGCAAAACCACTGGCCCCAGAACGTCAGGCCTCGGCGGTGTGCCATTTGAGCGGTATAGAGCGGAGTCATGGGCTTGACCTCAAGGCAAAATGAATGCGTCAGCGCTTTAGGAGCGGACACGGCGTGGCTCCCGCAGGCTTTTCCGTAGCTCGGCAGAGGTGAAGCGAAGTGTTGTGTTGTGTTGTGTTGTGTTGGCAGTTAACAGCGCAGTGACAGACCGGCAGGCCGGGCGTTACCGGGGTGCGAAGTCGTAGTTATAAAACGACTTGGAATGGTGGTAGCCGTATTTGCGCGCCTTGCGCAGGTCTACCTGATTGAGCACAGTGCCAAATACCGGCACATGGCTTTGTTGCAACATGGCAATGCCTTTCTGCACTTGGCTGATCGGCGTGCTGTCGGCCTTGACCACATAGATCACAGCGTCCGAATGCTTGGCCAGCAACAGCGCGTCGCTGATCATGTCCGCAGGCGGTGAATCGATGATGATGTGGCGGTAACGCGACTTCAGCGCCTCCAGCATCCGCGCCATGCGCGGTGAACTGAGCAGATCCTGCGGCGGAGGCTGGCGTGACGCGTTAAGCGAATCGGCAGGGGACGGCAGCCGCGGTGCGGCGAACAGATCCACCGAAGGCGGCATGACCATCCCGGCCGGCAGCATGTCCAGGTTGCCCACCGAAACGATGCAATCCTCGAGCCTTGCAGTGCCTGCAATTACATTGGCCAGTCCCGGACTGTCGGGCGGAAAGTCAAAGTTCAGCGACAGGGTGGGCTGACGCATGTCGGCATCGATCAGCAGCACGCGCTCCAGTGGAGTGAGCGAGCTGGCCAGGTTGTTGGCAATGGTGCTTTTGCCTTCACCGGCAACCGTCGACGTGACCAGTACCACCTGCGAGGGCATGTCGCTGCTTTGCAACATCAGCCAGGTGCGCAAGTTGCGAATGGTCTCGGAAAAACGCGGGTTCTCATTGTCTTCGAACAACCGCGCCAGTTGCCGACGGCTTTTCTTCATGACCAGCGGAACGACGCTGAGCAGCGGAATGTTCAGCGTGCTTTCAATCGTCTCGTCAGTCTTGAAGGTGTTGCTCAGTTTATCCATGAGCAGCGCCAGCGCCATGCCGACCAACGTCGCAACCAATCCGACGATCCCCACGATCAACGTTTTACGAGGCTTGCTCGCTTCGACAGGGACAATGGCCGGGTCGACGATGCGCACTTTGGTGGAGTCCATATCGGCGGTGGCTGCGGTCTCCTTCAAGCGGGTGACGAAGGTTTCATACAGCGCGCGGGTACTGTCGACTTCACGCTGGAACTCGCGCAACTGGAACTCTTTGCGAGCGATGTCCTGGATCTGCGCCTTGTTGCTGTTGAAGGACTGGCGCAGCGAGGCTTCGCTGGCCGTGGCGAGCTGGTATTGCCGTTCGATGCCGGCGACTACCTGCTGCACCTGCAATTGCAGGCTGGTGGTGGCCGCGCGCAATTCGGACTGCGCGGAGATCAGGCTCGGGTGTTTGGGCCCGTAGCGTCCCGCCAACTCATCGACCTTGGCCTGGGCTTTGGCGCGATCCGCCTGGAATTGCTGGACCAGCGGGTTGCTCAAGACTGCCGGCACGCTGGACAGACGGCTCAGATCGCCGTTGCTCAGGGCCTTCGCCTGACGGTATTCACTCTCGGCTTCTGCACGGTTGCGACGGGCGTCGACCATGCGATTACCGGTCATCTCCAGTTCATTGGCGCTGATGGTGGCGACACCGCCGACATCGACCAGCCCTTGCTCTTCGCGGTAGCCCTGGAGCTTTTTCTCGGCGACACGCAGGTTGTCGCGCAGCTTGATCAGTCGAGTGTTCATCCAGGCAGTAGTGGCCTGCGATGACTTCTCGCTGGTGTCCAGTTGGCTGTCGGTAAAGCCTTGGGCCAGCGCGTTGGCCGCTGCTGCTGCCAGAACCGGGTCGGGCAGTTCGACCTCGATTTCCAGCAACTGGCTTTTGCCAACGAACTTGACGCTGGTGTGCTGCATGAGGTTTTGCGTGACCTGGTTAAAGACGTCTTCTTCGCTGGGCACTTTTTTCATCGGTACCCAGGTACTCAGCCCCGGCAGCCATTGGTCAAGCTCAAGCTCCGCCAGCCATTTGCGCGGGGTGAACCAGGGTGTCGGTTGCTGGCGCGGGTCAGTGACCGGGTTGGTGGTCAGGCCGAGTTTTTTCACCGCGCGTTCGGCAAGGTCCCGCGATTGCAGGAGCGCTTGTTGTGTCTGCAAATACTCGGTGGCATTGCTGCCCGAGTCCTTGACCTGTTGGAAGGACATCAGCGGCGGGGTTTTATCGTTGAACAGCAAGGTGGTACTGCCGATGTATTGCGGGGTAATGGCTGATACAGCAATGGCGGCCAACGCACAGCAGAACAGGACGAGCCAGGCGATGTTCCATTTGGCGCGCCAGATCACCCTCCAGATTTTGAGCAGGTCAATGGTGTCCTGGTTTTCGCTGTACTGTTGATGTACGTGCGTTGACAGAGGACGTTCGACGTAGGTGCTAGGGCTGTTGTCCATGATTAGAAAAAGCCTTGTGCAATGGAAATGGTATCGCCGGGGCCGATCGTGGTGTTGCGGGTGACTTCATCGGTGAGTGTGGCGCCGCCATCACCGCGCACGATGGTCACGCGTTTGATCGAGGCCCGTTCGGTCAAGCCACCGCCCAGGGCGATGGCTTTCTCCAGGGTGAGCCCGGGTATGAAGGGATAATTGCCGGGTTTTTTCACTTCGCCGTTGATATAGAACGGACGATATTCGATCTGGCTCAGGCTGACTTTCGGGTCGTTCAGATAGCCTTGCTTGAGTCCGTCGACGATGATCTTTTCGACTTGCCCGGGGGTCAGTCCCTTCGCGGAAATTTCCCCCAGGAAAGGGTAGGAAAAGGTGCCGGCATCGCTCAGACGGATTTTTTTCATGCTCAGCTCCGGCTCGCCAAAGACGATGATGCGCAAGACATCGCCGGCGGCGAGTTTGTATTGGGTGCCGGGGTCTGCTGCATACGTATTGGGTAGTACCGCCAGTGCGAACAACAAGGCAACTATGCGTATGTTCATGACGAAACCCTCTTAGAGGCTTACGTTGAAGCTGATCTGAACCACGTTACGGGTAAAACTTTCGTTGTCGGCATCCGAGTCGTTGTCGCGGAAGCGATAGCCGAGCTCGATGTCCAGCCACCGGCGCATCGCATAAATCACCGCCAGGTTGTAGTCCTGTAAATCGTCCGTGCGGCTTTGGCCTTCGTAGACATATCGACCGAATCCGGCCTGTGCCAGGGTGGTGATCCGATCCGTCCAACCATGGCGCCAACCGACCTGGGTAAAGGTCGACTTCACCGCATCGGCGCCATCGTCGCCCTCGGCGAGTGCCTGGCGGGCGACAAAGGTGAATGTTGAATAGGTGCGTGGCTTGTATTGCAGGTCCACTTGCCACGTCGGGTTGTCGAGGTCCTTGGATTCGCTGTTGTCGAAGTCTTTTTTCTCGTAACCGAGGCGGACTTTACCGGTGGTCTTGGCGGTGACGTCCCAGACGGCACCGGCGTATACCGCGTTGGATTGGCTGCTGCGCGTGCTGTTGGTTTCCAGATAGTCGAAATCGGTGTAGTCATACTCCAGCAGGCCACGGGTATTGCTGCCGATGCGGTGATACCAGGTACTCGTAAGTGCAGTGGTATTGCGTTCCTTGTCCTCGTTGATGCCATCGGAGTTGTCGGTACGCAGTTCGGCGTAGCTGGCGCCAAAATCGATCTGGTTGTCCGCGCTTTTGGCGCCATAGGTGTAAAGACCGCCCACCCGTTTGTTGTTGAACTTGTCGTTTTCACCTTCGACCGCGGTCGATTCGGTGCGCTGCCACTTGCGGTATTCGGCTTCCAGTTTCAGGCGGTGCCTGTCGGTGAACTCCATGATGCTGTCCGCCCGCAGCCGTTGTGCGGTGTAAGAGGCATCCGATTCGTCGTGATAAATGTAGCGGGCAGGCTGCCAGATCAGTCGTGTCGCGCTGTTGCGGTCTTCAGCCTTGAGCTCGAAGTTGGGCACCAGCTTGGTGATCATCGAGGACTGCGTGTTGTTTTCCAGTTCTCGAAAGTTATCGTCATAGCTCTCTGCGACCAGGAAGGTCGGCGTGAAATCGAATCCGTAAACATTGATCGGTGCCGGATCGAGACTCCAGGCCATTCCTGGGTAAAGAGAGACCATCATCAATGCAAAAGGGCAACGTGAACTCAAGGCCATGTCATGGCTCCGTCAGATATTGGGGTGAATCGAGGATAGCTGACGTTCGAGGTCACGGAGTGGCATGCAGATCGTTTGATTCCGGTTCAGAAATTGAAGCAGGATCATGACGCGCTCAGCCCCGTGCGATGTGATGAAAACCCCCTCGAGTGTTGACAGTGGCCCGCGAACTATTTGCAGGTGGTCGCCGGGTGTCAGGGGCGGGTCATCAGGGGTTAACGATGATTCAAAGCAGCGCGCACGCAGGTGCTCGATGACGTTCTCGGGCACCGTCGCAGGACCATGATTGAATTCGACGAAACGACTGACGCCACGGGTAGAGCGAATGGGCGACCAGTTGTCGTTCCCGCCAAGATGGATGAACAGGTACCCGGGAAAGAGGGACTCCCGAACCCGTTGTTGTTTGCCGCGAATGACGCGATCCCTCAAAAGCTGGGGATGAAAAACGGCATAATTCTGTTGAAGCAGATTGAGGTGGGCGCGTTCGTCCTGGTGAGGCTTGCATTGCAACAGGTACCAGTTGGAACGATCGGAGCTAATTGCGGGCATGCTGGTAAACTCCGTCAATATCGAAAGTTTAGGCAGGCAGTGGCTCTACTGAGTCCGAGAAGTTATCAAGTCAGGCAGAGTTGTTGTTTTTATTTGATGTCCATAAGTGTGTTTCAATAATGAATCACAATATGTTTCATCGGCGTAACAGTGAAGGTAACTGGATTGGCGTTATATCTGACAGCTTGTTAGGCATAACCATCAGGCAGTTTTCGATAGGCAAAGCTACCGCACGGTCCTTACCAAGGATCATTGAAAAACAGAAAAAACTGATGGCGCCCGATCAACAGAAATAAGCGTACAAACTGCACTCGTATTCTGGTTTATCAGACCTGTGTAGTTATTGACCAGTCTCGACAGCATGTCAAACGTTCCTTGTCAAAAAACATGCCTTCTATCCAATAGTTCAATGGGTGTTGCGTAAGTTTTTGTTTTGTAACGTGTTTATATTTCGGCCGAACGGATTAAACTTTTTTTGAAGCTTATAGTCGTGTGCTGAATGAAGGGTTCGCAGGCAATTACCCAATAGTGGGGCTGGTTATTGAATCTGGACCTTGAAATGAAGCAAGGCTATAAGTAACGGCCATGGGAATAACGCGCGGGCAGAGATCATGACCATTCTTGTGACTGGCGCTGCAGGCTTCATCGGGTATCACACCGCCAAACGGTTGTGCCGGGACGGTCTTGAAGTTGTCGGTATCGACAACCTCAACGACTATTACAGCGTGGAATTGAAACTCGCCCGACTCAAGCAACTGAGTGAGATGAGCAATTTCCGTTTTCAGAAGATGGACATTGTCGACAAGTCGGCCTTGATGGCTCTATTTAAACAGCACGGTTTCACCGAGGTTGTGCACTTGGCCGCTCAGGCGGGGGTTCGCTACTCACTGGACAATCCGGATGCCTATGCGCAATCGAATCTGGTCGGGTTTCTCAATGTGCTGGAAGCCTGTCGACACTATCGGCCCGCACACCTGATCTACGCGTCGAGCAGTTCTGTGTACGGCGCCAACAGCAAGTTGCCATTTAGTGTCGATGACGCGGTCGAGCAGCCGGTTTCCCTGTATGCCGCGACCAAGCGCGCCAATGAGTTGCTCGCCTGCAGCTATTGTCATCTGTACGGTCTGAAGGCCAGCGGGTTGCGTTTTTTTACCGTTTACGGGCCTTGGGGCCGGCCGGACATGGCGTTGTTCAAGTTCACGCAAGCGATCCTCCAGGGTCAGCCGATCGATATTTACAATCATGGCCAGATGGCTCGGGATTTCACCTACATAGACGATATTGTCGAAAGCATTGTCCGCCTGTGTCCGAAGCCGCCGGTGCCGGACAAACAGGGGGAGGGCGTCAACCGGCTTTTCAACATAGGCCGTGGCATGCCAATGGCCCTGCTGGATTTTGTCGATTGCCTGGAAGCGGCACTGGGCATACACGCTCAGCGCAACTTTGTCCCGATGCAGGCCGGCGATGTCGTCAAAACCTGGGCTGATGTTTCGGCGCTGGCAGACTGGGTCGGGTTTTCTCCGCAAGTGGAGGTTGAAGCCGGTGTGGCGCAATTTGTGAGCTGGTATCGCAGCTTTTATGGCGTTTGACGCCATACGCAGACGGCTGAGATCGATAGGCAATACGTCTGAAGCCAACTCCATACTCAGCACAGGAGCAGCACGCGTCGCGCCCCCGTGCTCGGAATTGAAATCGGCTTGAGTTAAATCAGATACCCAACAGCCTGGCCAGGGATGTTTTCCTGAGCGCCCGCTACAAGATGCAACGGCACCACCGGTTGTTGATGATCCATTGAGGGGATTTCAAAACTGCCTACTATTTGAAGCTGTCGCTCGCCCAAACCGGTCGCCTCCAACTCTTTTGCCTTGGCCATTCTCGCGTGGTTCGCTGCGATTTCATTGAGAGTTGACACGTTACATCTCCGGTGACTGACCAAGCGTTTCGCTGGAGTCCTTAAGCGTTAGTTTGAGGTGCTGCCGTGTCAGAATTATGTCACTCCTGGGCAGCTACGCTCGGCCTGTGCAAGCCGCAAGCCAGACAAGGCTGTGTATTGCGCCCAGCGTTTTGCTTTGCGACGAAAGGTTATGCGACACGTCTGAACCGGTCTTATCCGAACATTTTCGATATCGGGAAGACCGTTTTGTTGACGTTAGCAGACAGGCGAGGAGTTGCCAGAAAGCCCAATCTTTCGGATTGGGCTGTTTGCGAATGGGCCATCTTCGAACAGGAAGGCCTGATTACTGGTCCTTTTCGCAGTTGACCATCCACGACACACCAAATTTGTCGATCAACATGCCGAAACGGGCGGCCCAAAAAGTGCTGTCCAGCGGCATCTCGACTTTGCCGCCTGCGGCCAGTGCATTGAACACCCGTTCGGCTTCGGCGACGCTGTCGACATTCAGTGAGATCGAACAACCGCTCATGCCCGGTGTCGGGCGGTCGGGCGTGGTATCGGACGCCATCAGCATCTGATCGCCAACTTTCAGGCAGGTGTGGATGATCAGGTCGTGATGTTCCTTTGGCACATGCTCGGCGGCAGGCGTTTCACCGAAGGTCATCATCGCTTCGATATGGCCTTGCAGGCATTAGGCATAGAAGGTGAAAGCGGCTTTGCAGTCGCCGTTGAAAATGAGGTAGGGATTGATTTTCATGATTCTGCTCCCGGTCAATGAAGGTGCACATCGGATCTGACATCGTTTGGCGCGATGAATTCTGATGAGGCTGACCGGGACAGCAAAGCGCTAAAACGCGGCGGCTGCCTGAACATTGTCAGATTTTTTTTCGATAGAGCGGGTGATGCTTATCGCTTCGCTCGCGCGCCGTGGCGCCAGCAGGCGTTCAATGGCGCCGCTCACCAGGTTCTCCAGCAATTCGTTGTGCTCCTGCTCGTCCAGTGACTGAGTCGTCAGCCAACTGGGTGCGCTATTGAGCAGCGAGGCGATGGCATGCCCGGCCGCCAATTTTCCCGATTCGCTGAATCGCGAACGGGCGCCGAGCACCACCAGCAAGGTGCGTTCGTACTGCTCGCGCAATTGCCGTACCCGAGCCTGCTGGTCTTCATTCAGGCAGCCGCAGTCGCGTTCGACCAGGCGAAAATGCCAAGGCATCTCGCGGTGCAGATTGAGGTGGGCGCGAATCACATGGTTGAGCCGGTCTCGCTTGGCCGGCGCCTTTTGCTGGATGCGTCCCAGGGTTGCCAGCAACTCTTCGTAAAACTCTTCGATGAGGTCCAGCAACAGGTGCTGTTTGCTCGGGTAATGGTGATACAACGAGCCCGGGGATAGCCCCAGGCACGTCGCGAGCTCACGCATGCCGACCTGACCGAAACCCTTGCAGGCGAACAGTTCCAGCACCTTGTCCCGGTATTCGGCAAAACGCGAGCAACGCTCAGGCATAGGCATGGAAGCCGCGCCCCGTTTTGCGTCCCAGGTAGCCGGCGGCAACCATTTCCTTGAGCAGTGGCGCCGGACGGTATTTGCTGTCGTTGAAGCCTTCGTAGAACGCTTGCATGATCGCCAGCAGCGTGTCGAGGCCGATCAGGTCGGCCAGCGCCAACGGGCCGATGGGCTGGTTGCAGCCAAGGCGCATCCCGGCGTCGATGTCTTCGGCGCTGGCCAGGCCCTCCTGAAACACCAGGATCGCTTCGTTGATCATCGGCACCAGAATCCGGTTGACCACAAACCCCGGGCGGTTGCCGGCGGTGATCGCGGTTTTGCCCAGGGCCGTCGCCATGTCCAGCGCGAGGGTGTGGGTGGCGTCGCTGGTTTGCAGGCCGCGAATGACTTCGATCAGGCCCATCACCGGCACCGGGTTAAAGAAGTGCAGGCCGATGAAGCGCTCAGGCTGGCTGACGCTGGCGGCGAGCTGGGTGATCGACAGCGATGAGGTGTTGGAAGCGATCACGCAGTCAGCGCTGACCTGTGCGGCGATCTGTTGCAACACCCGCAATTTCAGTTCGAGATTCTCGGTGGCAGCTTCGATGACCAGCTGAGCATTGTGCAGGCTGCTGTAGTCGGTGCTGGTCTGGATCTTGTCGAGCGCCGCGTTTTTTTGCTCGGTGGTCAGGGTGTCCTTGGCGATCTGCCGATCGAGGTTTTTACCAACGGTGGCGATGGCTTTTTGCAGAGCGCTTTCGGAAATGTCGAGCAGGGTCACGTTGAAGCCGGCGAGGGCGCAGACTTGCGCAATGCCGTTGCCCATGGTGCCGGCGCCGATCACGCCAATGTTTTGCAGATTCATGTTGCCGTCCTTCCGATAAACCCTGCGATACCTTGGCCGCCGTCGTGGCACAAAGCGTACTATTGCCGCGAGTCTAGAACCGGCAGGGCGGTTGTCCTATGCCGAAACTGTTCAACGGGCCTGATGTTTTTTGCCATTTCGGGTGATCGGGAGAGAAGCGTTCACATGCGGGAAAAGGATTCAGTGGCCGCCTACTTCGTGCAGGCAATGATCCATGGGCTGGCGGACGATTCGCAGCGGGTGCGTGCCGTGCTGGAACAGGCCGGCATCGACCCGGCCGTGATGCAGCAGCCATCGGCGCGAGTGCCGGCCAGTGCCTTTGCGGCGTTGTGGCTGATTCAGATCCGCGAGCTCAACGACGAGTTCTTCGGCCTCGATTCCCATGGCATGCCGCCAGGCGCTTTTGCGCTGATTTGCCGGGCGTTGATTCAGGAGCCCGACCTGCACAAGGCCATGCGCCAGTGCCTGGCCAATTTCGCCCTGTTCCTGCGCGACTTTCGCGGCACGCTGACCGTGCGCGGCAAACGGGCGGTAATCAGTCTGGAGACGTATTCGCAGAATGCCGATGCCAATCGTTTCGGCGAAGAAACGTTCCTGGTGCTGATGATCAGTTTGCTGTGCTGGCTGGGAGGCCGGCGCATACCTATCGACCGCGCAGACTTCCGCCATGAACGTTTGTCCTTGAGCGATGACCGGTTGCTCTGGGGCCCCAACCTGACCTTCGGTGCCGAGCGCACCGAAATCGAGTTCGCCAGTCACTACCTGCGGCTACCGGTGGTCCAGGACCTGGCGTCGCTGAAAGTATTTCTGCGCACCGCGCCACAATGGCTGGTGATCCGTTTTCGCAATCAGCATGGTCTGGCGTCGCAAGTGCACCAACGCTTGCGCAGCAGCCATTACAGCCAATGGCCGACCTTGCAGGCCTTTGCCCTGGAACAACACCTGAGCCCCAGCACCTTTCGCCGAAAACTGGAGCGCGAAGGTTGTTCCTATCAGGAAATCAAAGACGAAGTGCGCAGGGCGGTGGCGTTCGAACAGCTGCGCGAAAGCCGGGCGAGCATCAGCGACATTGCCGAGCAGTTGGGGTTTCAGGAGCCCAGCGCGTTTCACCGGGCATTCAAGAAGTGGACGGGAGAAAGTCCGGGTCGCTATCGGGCGCGGTTTCAGGGCTAGCTGATCGGGTCAATGCGCTCAGGAATCCTGCGCACCTTGAATCATCGCCGGGCCGGCCATCTGCGGTTTTTCCCGCAGCAAGTTTTCCAGTGCCTTGCGATATTGATTGCCCCCCAGGCTCATGCTGTTGTTGTGCGTGCCGCCGGGAATCAGCAACAGGCTCTTGGGCTGGTTGGCGGCATTGAACAGTTGCTGGCTGAATCGCGACGGCATGAACTGATCGGCCAGGCCATGGACCACCAGCAGTGGCATGTCGATGTCGACGATCTTGTCGATGGAGTCGAATTTCTGCGACAACAACCAGCGCACCGGCAACCAGTTCACCGGCAGGTTGTTGCCGGCGACTTCCGCCACGGCATCGCCAAGCGAGGTGAAGGTGGACTCGATCACCAGGCCCCGGACCGGCACCGAACCATGATTGTTTTTCGCCTGGGCGGCGAGCTCTGCTGCAAGGTCGATGGCCACCGCACCGCCTAGCGAATGGCCGTAGATCAAGCGTTTTCCGGCGTCAGGTTGCATCACCTTGAAACGCTCCCAGGCGGCCATGGCATCTTCGTAGACACTGGCTTCCGATGGCAGGTCGCCTTTGCTCTGGCCAAACCCGCGGTAGTCGATCGCCAGCACCGAATAACCCATGGCGCGCAACTGCTCGATACGGAACGCCTGTCCGGTCAGGTTCCAGCGCACACCGTGCAAGTAGAGAATTGCCGGTGCATCTTTACGCGCTGCCGGCCACCACCAGGCATGCAGGTTTTGCCCGGCCTTGAAACTTGCTGGCTTGATGTCCAATTCCTGAACGTCCTGCGGCAAGCCGCGATACCAGCCTGCCGTGCCCGGTTCGATGCGAAACAGCAACTCGCGCTCCTTATATTGCAGAGCACCGCAACCCACGGGCAGGCCCACCACCAGCGCGGCCATGCACAGCAGCGGTAGCCAGCGTCGCCGCAGACGAGTGAGAAGAGCAGTGGACATCGGTTGTTCAACCCGCACGGACATGAAGTTCGCGTTTTAGCAGATGCACACGCAGGGCGGGAATAATTTCGACAGCCGTTCAATCCACCCGCAACACAATCTTGCCGATGTGATCGCCGCCCTCCATGCGCCCGTGGGCCTGCGCCGCGTGGGCCAGGGGATAAACCTCATCGATCATTGGCAGGCAACGCCCGGCCGCCAATACCGGCCACACGTGCTCGCGCAACTGTTGCGCAATCGCGGCTTTTTCTTCCCGGGTGCGAGAACGCAACAACGAGCCGGTGACTGTGGCGCGTTTGGCCATGATCGCCAACAGATCGACTTCCCTGGCTACTGCGCCACCGAGGAAACCGAGCATCACCAGTCGCCCTTCGAGGGCCAGCGCCGCAACGTTACTGTTGAGGTACGAACCGCCCATGATGTCGAGAATCACATCGACGCCGCGCCCCGCGGTTTTTTCAGCAATGACCTGGGTAAAATCCTGTTCGCGATAGTTGATCGCCTCGGCGCCCAGTTCGCGGATCACCGCGCACTTTTCTGCACTGCCCGCCGTGGCAAACGCTTCGATGCCGAACTCACGGCAGAGCATCAACGCGGTGGTGCCGATGCCGCTGGTGCCGCCATGAATCAAGACTCGTTGATCTTTGCGCGCGCCGCCCATCTCGAACAGGTTGGCCCACACGGTGAAGAACGTTTCCGCAATGGCTGCGGCGTGTAGCCAATCCATGCCGGCTGGAATCGGCAGAGCCTGACTGGCGGGGACGACACAATACTGCGCATATCCGCCGCCGTTGGTCAGGGCGCAGACGTTGTCGCCGACCACGAAGTCGCTGACGCCTGCGCCAAGCCCGACCACTTCACCGGCCACCTCCAGCCCCGGGATCGGATTCATGCCCGGTTTCATCGGGTATTGACCGGCGCGTTGCAGCACATCAGGTCGATTGACCCCGGCGGCATGAACACGGATCAACAGTTCCCCAGCGCCCGCCTCGGGGACGGGCACCAGGTTTGGTTGCAGCACTTCAGGGCCACCGGGTGTGGTGATTTCGATTTGGGTCATGGTTTGCGGCAGCGACATGATGAATACCTTTGAGCAATGAAGTGAGTTCGATAACGGTGGGATTGTTTTGTTTATGTGATCGTTGCAGCGGCGCAGGTTTGTTCCTTTGGCCCGGTCAGCAAACGCGCCGCCCATTCCAACAACAACGCACCGACAATCGCCCCGGCCGCCACCATGAACATCAATCGGTGATTGCCACCGCTGCCGTTGAACAGCGCCGAATAGGCGAAGCCGGAAATGGCCTGGAAAGTGGCGAACGAAACCGTGGCGCGGCTCCAGGCGATCTGTTGTTGATGGTGGCCGGGAATCAGTTCGTGAACCCGGGCCAGCGCCAGCGGCACGATGCCTGGCGGAAACGAGCCGATGATGACCGCGAGTAGCGCCAGAGCCACGAAGGTGCTGGACATCGACAGCAAGCCCACCGCAATCGCCTGCACCAGCAACA
Source organism: Pseudomonas sp. Sample_16 (assembly GCF_004307665.1). Taxonomy (NCBI): domain Bacteria; kingdom Pseudomonadati; phylum Pseudomonadota; class Gammaproteobacteria; order Pseudomonadales; family Pseudomonadaceae; genus Pseudomonas; species Pseudomonas sp. Sample_16. The sequence continues at coordinate 54,365 of NZ_RCOB01000179.1, read as the reverse complement.
CCAGGCGTATGCTGCGTTTGGCGCCCAGGCGATCAGCCAGAAAACCGTAACTCACCGGGCCGACAATCGCGCCGAGACCGTACATCACCCAGACCATTGCGCCGACGTGTTGCCCGGCCCCGAGCCCCCGGGCGACGTAATCCACCAGGAAGACCATGGCGGGCACGAGCCCGGCTGCCATGAGGGCGTATTGGGCGAACAGCAGGTAAACACCCGCAGGCATCGACGTCGGCGCTGTTTTGACCGCTGCCGGCGCTGGAGCAGGGGAAGTGGAAGATGGCCAGCCAAACCAGCTGACCGCCGTCAGGACCAGCGCCAGCACCCCGAGGCCGAGCCAGGTTTGTTGCAAACCCATACTGAGCAGCGGCGGTACGAGGGTCCCCGAGCCGGCAATCCCCAGGCCCAGGCCGAGGAAGATCGCACCACTGGCCAGACCTCTGCGGGAGGCGGGTACATGGGGCAACACCGTCGTAGCCACCAGCACCATGACCGCGCCACCGGCAACGCCGGACAGCAAACGCCAAGCGAAGAACCAGCTCACCGATAACGGGAAGGCACAGGCAAAAAACGCCAGGGTCACCGTGAGCATCATCAACCGCAGAACGGTTTTGTTGGAAGTACGCTTGGCCAGTGGGTGGCCGAGCAAGGCGCCGATCAGATAACCCACCAGGTTGGCGGCGCCGAGGAACACCACGTCGCTGGCGGAAAACCACTGGTTTTGGATCAAAGAGGGAATCAACGGCGTATAAGCGAAACGCGCCAGGCCGATGCTCACCAGGCTGGCGCAGAGACCTGCAAGGATCGGCAGCCAGATCGCGCTGCCAGGTTTATCGGGGGTCAGTGAGGTACGGTCCATGAACGTTGTCCTGAGTGTTTTCATGGCGACCAGCATATCGAGGTTCTTTGATGCAATAATGCTGCGATTACACTTTGTAGTGATGCACAGATGCATCACCAGGAGAAACCATGAACTGGGATGACGCACGGGTATTTCTCGCGGTTTGCCGCGAATCCACGTTGCGCGGTGCCGCACGGGTGCTGGGCGTGGATCAAGCCACGGTTGGCCGGCGAATCGCGGCACTGGAAAAGTCCTTGAGCGCGACGTTGTTCCTGCGCACATCCGAAGGCTATGCGCTGACAGCCTTGGGCGAAGCGGCAATGCGCGCCGTGGAAAAAATGGAGCATTCAGCGCACGAGCTGGAGCGACGCATTCAAGGCCTGGACGATCGATTGACCGGTACCGTGCGAGTCACCACCACCGATTCCATGGCCATCGATTTGCTGATCCCGGCCATCGCACGTTTGCATCGACAGCATCCCGACGTGCGGGTGCAACTGGACGCTTCGACGCAAATTCTCAGCCTGGCCAAGCGCGAGGCCGACATTGCCGTGCGCAATACCCGGCCGGAAAACCCGGATCTGATTGCCCGCCGACTCGCCCGATGGCCGATCGGTTTGTTTGCTTCGCAAGACTATGTGGACGCCCACGGCATACCGGAGCCGGGTTCGGCGTTCGAGGGGCATGATCTGGTGATCTATCAGCCCTATTTGCAAGGCGACAAGGACGTGACACTGGTTGGTGAACCGATTGGCCGCGGGCGGATTGTCTCGAGCCTGAGTTCCAGTTTGCTGGTGCGCCGATCCATCGCTGCCGGGATCGGAATCGGCGAAGTCCCCGTGTACATGGGCGAACGGGACGGGCTGGTCAGGCTGTGGCCGGAACGTACGAAGCCTGTGCCCTATGACATCTGGCTGGTGACCCACGCCGATTTGCGGCATACGGCCAGGGTGCGGGTGGTGATTGACGAGATCGTCGCGGGGTTTTGCGGAACCGGTGAATGAAAACTTGATACTGCGCTCATTCAGACAGGGCGCGTTATCGTTGACGTCCATCGCGGGCATCTTCAATCGCCGCAGTTGCATGTACAGCCGGAAGCTGGCTTGCCAGCGATGGCGGCCTGACAGCCGATCAATCTCTGCCAGTTGCACTCCATCACCTGTAGGAGCACGGCTTGCCGGCGATGGCGTCCTTGAGATCGCCATCGCGAGCAAGCTTTGCTCCTACAGGGGATCTTCATTGGTCGAAAATTCCGATCACACCGGGATCCACTGTGGGAGCTGGCTTGCCAGCGATGGCGGCCTGACAGCCGACCAATCTCCTGCGGATGTACCCAAGCCAATGGTAGGAGTGAGCCTGCTCGCGATGGCGGCTTCACATTCAACAGGTGTGTTGACTGATCCACCGCTTTCGCGAGCAGGCTCACTCCTACGAGTTTGATGCCTGTTATGGCATTTCAGGCAGTTCTTGCGCACGCAGATCGAACATCAGGACTTCAGCATCCACGCCGTTGCTCAAGGCCAGCACTTGCTCCTTGCGAACCCGCACGCCGTCGCCCTCCTGCAATGGCATGCCGTTGAGTTCGACGCTGCCCCGTGCCACATGCACGTAGGCATAGCGGTCAGCGGCCAGTTCCAGAGTGGCGCTTTCCTGGCCGTCGATCAGTGCCGCATACACCCGCGCATCCTGGCGCACCTTCAACGAACCCTTGGCGCCGTCGGGGGAGATGATCAACTGCAGGCGACCGCGTTTTTTCTGCGCGCTGAAGTGCTCTTGCTGATAGCGCGGTTTGGCGCCACTGACGTCGGGCACGATCCAGATTTGCAGGAAATGCACGGGACGGGTGGCCGAGTGGTTGTATTCACTGTGGGCCACGCCGCTGCCGGCACTCATCAGTTGCACGTCACCGGGGCGAATCACTGAACCGGTGCCCAGGGTGTCCTTGTGTTCCAGGGCACCTTCGAGCACGTAGGAAAAAATTTCCATGTCGCGGTGCGGGTGCTGGCCGAAACCTTTTCCGGCTGCCACGCGGTCATCGTTAATCACCAGCAGGTCGGAAAACCCCTGTTCTTTCGGGTTACGGTAATTGGCGAAGGAAAAGGTGTGGAACGACTTCAACCAGCCATGGTTGGCCATGCCACGATCAGAAGCTTTGCGTAGGGTCAGCATGATGGAATCTCCTGCGGGGACGTTGATTCGTCCGAGTGAGGAGAAGGTTAATGGTTACTGGTTAGTGCAATAAGTAGATGAAAATTGAAATACTGTCTCTCTCAAGTTGACAGTAACCTGCAAACGATTCGCCATGTTTAAGGCATAATCACGACAAGCAACCCGTAGGGGCGAGCCGGTGTCCGGCAGAATTCCTCTCTTTTATTCCGGTGATTTTCGACCCATGAAAACCGTGGCAATGGTGCTGTTTCCCGACTTCCTGCTGCTCGACATGGCCGGCCCGATGGAGGTGTTTTCCATCGCCAATCGCTATCTGAAACCCGACGATCACTACGTATTGACGACCATTGGCACGGAGCCCGGCGCGTTGCGGGCCTCCAATGGTGTAAGCGTGCACACGGACCTGTCTATCGACCAGGCCTGTGACGGCTATGACTTGCTGCTGGTGCCCGGTGGCCCCGGCGCCTACAACGAAAAACATCCGCCATTGCTCGACTGGCTCAAGCACAACGTTGGCCGGTCGGCCGGATACGGCTCAATCTGCACCGGTGCGTTCGTGCTCGGGCATGCGGGGTTGCTCGACGGGTATCGGGTGACCACGCATTGGCATTACACCGAACGGCTGATCAAGGCTTTCCCGTCGGCCACCGTCGAAACCGACCAGATCTTCATCCAGGACCGTAACCTGATCACCTCCGGTGGTGTCACTGCCGGCATCGATTTGGCGTTGTCGGTGGTCGCCCGTGACCATGGCAAAAAAGTTGCGCAGGACGTGGCCAAGGTGTTGCTGGTGGTGATGAAGCGCCAGGGTGGGCAAGCGCAGTTCAGCCCGCTGATGGCCGCCGTGGCGCCCCAGGAAACGCCGATCACCCGGGTGCAGAATCATGTGCTCGAACACCTCGATGAGCCGTTCAGCATCGAACGCATGGCCAGTCTGGCGGCCATGAGCCCGCGTCACTTCGCCAGGGTTTTCGCCCGGGAAGTGAACATGACACCCATGGAGTTTGTGCAAAGTGCACGCATCGATTGTGCGAGAAACCTGCTGGAAACCACGGAACTGCCGCTCAAGACCGTAGCCTTCAAGAGCGGCTTCGGCAGCGTGCGGCACATGCGTTTTCTGTTCGGTGAAAAACTCGGACTGACCCCGACCCAGTACCGCGAACAATTCAGCTAGCGCCGTTGGCCGTTGCGCGCACCGTTATGGCCGTGACGCTCCCCCCGTAGCTGTTGTACCGTCACCGAGGCCTGCCAAGATAGCGTTGAACTCTTTGCATGGAAGGTACGGAGCCTGGACGGACTCACGTGCCGCTCAGGTTCCCGGTGGTGAAGCATGAACAGCCATAGAGATTTACCCGGCGACACGGTACTGCGCTTCGGTCCCTACGCGTTCCACCTCAATCAGCGACTGGTCCTGCACGGCGATCAGCCGCTTCGTTTGGGTGGCCGGGCGTTGGAAATCCTCCAGGTATTGCTCGAACACGCAGGTTCGGTCGTGAGCAAGGAGGCGTTGATCGCTCGAGTCTGGCCGCGATCGGTCGTCGAGGAGATCAATCTGCGGGTGCACATTGCCGCGTTGCGCCGGGCCTTTCGCGACGGGCAAAACGGTGACTGCTACATCCTCACCATTCCCCAGCGTGGCTACAGTTTCGTCGCCTCGGTGCAGCAAGCATCGCAGCCAGTATCGATCGAAACCGCGCATCCACCCCGACACAACTTGCCTGCGCGACTGACTCAGGTCATCGGCCGCGATGCGGTGGTTGGCAGTCTGGTGCGACAGCTGCCGCTGCGGCGTCTCATGACCCTGGTCGGACCGTGTGGCATCGGCAAGACCACCGTGGCGTTGCGGGCCGCCGAATTGTTATTGCAACACTACCGCGACGGCGTTTGGCTGGTGGATATGGCGACGATCGACGATCCCGTGCAGGTGGTCGATCATCTGACCCGCACCCTCGGTCTGGGCAGCGGCACAACCCTGGAGACGTTGGGGCGATGGCATGCGCTGTTGATCCTGGATAACTGTGAACATTTGCAGGACAGTTGCCGGACCCTGGTCGAAGCGTTGCTGTGCTCGGCCCCCCGCCTGTCGCTGCTGGTCACCAGTCGCGAACCGTTGTTAGCCACGGGGGAAATGCTTCTGCCATTGCCGCCTCTGGCGGTGCCACCCGCATCGGCGTTACGCAGTGTCGATGCGTTCATGGGCTATTCGGCGGTGCAGTTGTTCGTCAGTCGTGCCCGGGCTCGCCAGCAAGGTTTTGCTCTGCGAGAGCAGGATCTCAAGCGCGTGCGAGAAATCTGTCGACGGCTCGATGGCTTGCCTCTGGCGATTGAATTGGCTGCTGCGCAGATCGATGCGCTGGCACTGGTGGGATTGCAGGCGCAATTGGACAACTGTTTTCAACTGCTTACCCAGGGACGTCGCACCGCCGTGCCGCGGCACCAGACCCTCAAGGCCGCCCTCGACTGGAGTTACGAACGCCTGAGCCCGCAGGAGCAGACCGTGTTGCAGCGTCTGTCGGTATTCAAAACGGCGTTTACCCTGGAGGCGGCCAAAGGGGTGGTCAGCTGCGCCAGTGTGCAACCGGCGAGGCTGACACGCGTCATGGAAAATCTGGCGCTCAAATCGTTGTTGTCGCAGGAACAGGCCAAAGGCGTTTGTCGCTACCGCTTGCTCAATACCACCCGCCGTTATGCCCTGGAAAAACTCGAAGACAGCGGTGCATTGCAATCATTCGAAATGCGCTATGCCGGTTACCTCAGTCACGCGCAGTCCTCAAATCGGCAGATGGCCCTGTAGTTCGTCGAGCAAGCGCCGGGCGGCCTTCACGTCCGGCGTGGCATGACCTTCGCTGAAGCGCTGGTAGATCGGCGTCAGTAATGCCTGGGCTTGCCGGTAGCGACCCTGACGCTGCCAAAGCCGCGCCAGCGTGCTGGCGCTGCGCAGCTCCCAAGCCAGGGCACCCTGGGATTTCGCCACGTTTATCGCCTTGATCAGTACGGTTTCGGCGCTGCAGTTTTTCACCGGGCAATCGGCGGCAAGCAACGCATCGGCGCGGGCTCGCAAGATTTCCGCCGTGCTCCAGCCTGCGGCACCTGTGTCGGCGCGTTGCAGCAACTCGTCATCGACCAACGCGGTGTCCAGCGTGACCATGATTTCCTTGATCAGGCCGGTTGCTGCCCGGGGTGACGGCGCCGCCTCTGCGCTGACGATCACCTGCGCATAGTGTTGCGCCCAGGTGTAGAACAGCTGCACCGAATGCTTCTGCGCTTGCTCCAGTAGCAGGCGCAGTAACTCGCCGGCGGCGCGGGTATTGCCGTTGTAATGGGCGATCAGGCAGCCGGAGAGGGCGAGGGTGTAGCAGATCGAGGTGCCGTGGTTGATCTGCAACGCAATGTCCAAGGCCTGCCGCGCCGTGCGCCAGGCCTGTTCCGGTTGCCCCTGCAACCAGAGGATGCGTGCCAGGATAGTCAGGGCGGCGACACTCTGGTCGTATTGCACGCCAAAGCCATGGGTGAAACGGTTGAGATGGCCGCTGTGGGCCATACGCTGGAGCACTTGCTCAGCATTCATTCGCGCCCGTTGCTGGTCCCCGGCGAAGTGCAGGGCCAGGACACGCAAGCGATGCGTACTCAGCGACAGCAGCGGATCGCCGTCCAGTCCCAGTCGATCGAATTGCTGACTCTGTTGCAGCGCCATTTGATAGTTGCCACAACTGAGATTGACCGCCAGATGACCGGAAACGGCGCGCAACTCTCCCACCACGTCATTGCACTGTCTGGCCAGGGTGCGGGCGGTGACGAATGCGCCAATGGTTTCTGCACTGCCACCCTGGGCGTGATAGCAGGCGCTGCCGAGGGCCAGTTTCAGCGACATTTTCAGCGCCAGACAGGGCTCGGCTGCGGCGTCGAGCAAGGCCAGGGCCTTGCGCACGTAGCCGCCGTGTTCCTTGAGCAGCGACAGTTCCTGCCATAGGGGGGTGGAGGCGGCGGTCAAGCGGATCGCCAGCGCCGCGGGGCCACGCGCATTCAGGCCCCAATCGAGCGCTGCGCGGATGTCTTCCAGGCCACGGGCATAGCGCTCGATCCACACGGCTGTCGGAACGCGCTCCCAATCAGTCTGCGCCTGTTGCATCAAGGCCAGGCAGCGTACTGCGTGGCGTTCCCGGGTTGCAGGCAGCTCGCCGGCCTGTTCGAGTTTTTCCAGGGCGTAGCGGCGTGTGGTGTCGAGCAGGCGGTAGAACACCTCCTCGTCGCCGACGTCCACACTCAGCAGAGACTTGGCCACCAGTTGCGTGATCGAGGCAAACACTTCGCGTGGTTCGATCTGTTCGCCGACGATCACCGCTGCGGCCGATGCCAGGGTAAAACCACCTCGGAACACACCCAATCGGCGCAGGCAGGTTTGTTCGCAGGTGTTGAGCAACTGGAAGCTCCAGTCCAGCGTCGCGTGCAGCGTCTGGTGCCGGGCCAGCGTCGCCTGGCTGCTGTGGGTCAGCAGGCGAAAACTGTCTTGCAGTTGCGTCAGCAAACCGTCGAGGCCGAGGCTGGCGACCTGTGCTGCCGCCAGTTCCAGGGCCAATGGAATACCGTCGAGGCGCCGGCAGATGTCGATCACCAGCGGCAACTCGGCATCGCTCAGTTCGAAGCTGTCATGGCTGGCCATGGCGCGTTCGACGAACAGCTGCAACGCAGAAAAGGTCAGCGCCTGGGCGCGGTCCGGCTTGGCGACGGCAGGAGGGCAGTCCAGCGACTCCAGGCGCTGCACGTATTCGCCCTCGGCCCGCAGGCTCTCGCGGCTGGTCGTCAGAATATGTACCCGTGGTGCGCCGCGCAGCAGGCTTTCACAGAGCAGCGCCACGCTGTCGGTCAGGTGTTCGCAGTTGTCGATCACCAGCAACATTTGCCGCTCGCGCAGGAAGTTCGCGAGACCGCTCAAGGGTTCGTTGTCGTGCAGGGACAGGTCGAGCAGTGCCGCCAGATGCCCGGCAATCAACCGCGGATCGTTGATGGGAGCCAGGTCGAGCAAACGAATGCCATCGCAGTAATGGCCGATCAATTGTTCGGCGACGCGCAGGGCCACGGTGGTCTTGCCGATGCCACCGGGGCCCACCAGCGTGATGAAGCGTTGCCGCGGCAGATGCGCCACCAGACTGTCGACCAACGCCTGGCGGCCTATCAGGCGGGTGCGACGCAAAGGCAGGTTATGGCCGTTCGATGGCGTGGCAGGGTTGGCCGGATGCAGCTCGGCCTGTTCCAGCGAGTAGGGCGCGACAAAACTGTACCCGCGTTGGGCCACGGTAACGATGTAGCGCTGTCCGGCCTGACCGTCGCCGAGGGCTTTGCGCAGGGCCGCCATGTGCACGCGCAGGTTGATGTCTTCAACCACGCTGTTGGGCCAGACATCGGCGATCAGTTGCTGCTTGCTGACCACGTTTCCCGCGTGCTTCAACAGGATCAGCAGAATGTCCATGGCCCGTCGACCCAGGCGCAGGGGCTGGTCAGCCTCCATCACCAGACGCTGCGCGGGATAGATTCTGTAGGGGCCGAAATGCACAGCCCGCTCGTGGGAAAAACTCAACGACTCACTCCTGCCTGCATCCGTCTAGTTCGCGGTTTGCGAGCATGTTCCCAGATTTTTCAATCTGCGCAACGTGTGGTCGTCTGACTGCACGAGAATTTCAGGTGAATGTCGGGGCGTTACCGCTGGGCGGCATGACCGCGCATGACCCGACACCGCCAGGCAAAGGGATTGATCCCTTCGCTGCGGGTAAACATGTGACAGAAATGCGCCTGGTCGCAGAATCCGCATTCCAGGCTGATTTGCGTGAGGCTCAGGTCAGTGTGTTGAATCAACCGCTTGGCGCGGGCGATGCGTTGCTGGCGAATCCAGTCCTGGGGCGAGTAACCGATGCTGGATTTGAAGGCGCGGGAAAAATGACTGCGTGACAATCCACAGGCCTGGGCCAGTTCGGTCACCTCGAGGGGTTCATCGAGGCGTTCGAGGATCAGTTGTCTGACCAACTGTTGGCGTTGAGGGCTGAGGCCACCGGCGTTTTTCTTTGGCGCTTCAGTGGCTGTCGCGCGGGCGGCGTTTTGCTGCAAGTGAGCCATGAACAATGTCCGTGTCGGTAGGCTTCATTCTTTGATCCCAGGGCTCTGGCTTGCGAGTTAATCGTTGTTAATTCCTTCTGTGCAGTGGGAAGTCTTGAGTAAAGTCAGACACAATCGTCACACTTGCGCCTGACTGAACTCACAAGGAACCCGTGTCTATGAACCGAAACGATCTGCGCCGCGTCGACATGAACCTGTTGGTGATTTTCGAAGCGCTGATGTTCGAAAAGAACCTGACCCGCGTTGCAGAAAAGCTGTTCATGGGCCAACCCGCGGTGAGTGCTGCCCTTGGCCGGTTGCGCGATCTGTTCGACGATCCATTGCTGTTGCGCAACGGTCGCGCCATGGAGCCCACCGCGCGGGCGCTGGTGATTCTCAAGGAGCTGCAACCGGCGATGGACGTGATTTCCGGAGCGGTCAGCCGGGCCAAGGAATTCGATCCGGCAACCAGTTGCGATGTGTTTCGCATCGGGCTGTCGGACGATGCCGAGTTCGGATTGTTTCCACCGTTGTTGCGTCAGTTGCAGGCAGAGGCGCCGGGCATTGTCGTGGTGGTGCGGCGAGCCAATTACCTGCTGATGCCGGCGTTGCTGGCGTCCGGGGAGATTTCCGTCGGAGTCAGTTACACCACCGAACTGCCGGCCAATGCCAAGCGCAAGAAGTTGCGTGATATTCCTTGCAAAGTGCTGCGCGGAGACGACCGGCCTGGTCCTTTGACGCTTGACGAGTACTGCGCGCGGCCGCATGCAATGGTGTCGTTTTCCGGTGACCTGAGCGGCAATATCGATCTGGATCTGGCCAAAATCGGACGGTGCCGCAAGGTGGTGCTCGGGGTTCCGCAGTTCAGCGGGTTGCGGGCATTGCTGGCGGGCACCGAGATGATAGCCACCGTGCCGGATTATGCAGCCTGCGCGCTGGTCGAAGGTTGCGGCTTGCGGGCAGAAGACCCGCCGTTCGAGATCGAGGCCGCCCAGTTGTCGATGGCCTGGAGCGGAGTGCATGACAATGATCCGGCGGAGCGCTGGCTGCGTTCGCGCATTAGCCAGTTCATGTCGGTGTCGTTGAACTCTCATTGATCTTGCGCAGGCATATCCGTCGCGGCAACAACGGATATGCCCGCAATGCAGTCATCGCAGCATTGCCCCTCGCACAACCTGAACCCCACCCAATCTAAATAACCTCAGCGCCGCGCATCGCCAGCAACTCGCGCAACACCGACCGATGACAATGCGCTTCTTCCTCGCAATAGCAGCCAACGGCCAGTGAAGTGTGATGAGAAAGCGCCGCCAGCAGATCTAGCAACTGGCTGGCAGCAGGCTGGTTCATTTCGGCTTTGAACTTGCGCTTGAAGGCTTGCCAGGCTTTTTCATCTTCGGCGGTCTGGGCTTGGTGCACCAGCGCCTGGCTGGGTGACAGCAATGGCTGCCATACATCGTAGAAATCCCGGCTGGCAAACTCGGCTTTTGGCACACCCCGGGGCGGGCGGCGCACAGTGCCCAGGCGCAGGCCTTCGCCGGGGCGGCGAGGTGAGCCAAGTCGAACGATATGGACCGGCATGGGTTATTTGAGCCGCGATCCGTCGAACCACTCCAGCGCCGTGCGCCAGAAGCAGATCCCCAGAAAATACGCCGACATCAGCAGCCACAGGCCCATCACCAACGGGTTGATCACCGGATGATTGATGACCAGTGACAAACTGCACAGCAACCAGATTGCAGTCACGGCAATGTTGATCGGCATGAAGCGCCGCACCCGGAATGGATGCAGGAATTTCATCCGGGTCAGTGTCAACAGGGCTAGGCCAATCACCGTGAGGAAGGTGATCCAGGGCGAAGGCGCGATGATGTACAGGCACAGGGCGACCACGTTCCACGCGGCGGGAAAGCCCTGGAAGTAGTTGTCTTTGCTTTTCATGTTGACGTTGCAGAAGCAGAACAGCGACGACACCAGGATCAGCGACACGGTCAGCAGCAGCGTGTAGTCCGGCAGCGGAATGTAGCGATAGATGAACAGTGCCGGAATGAACACGTAGGTCAGATAGTCGATCACCAGATCGAGAATCGAGCCGTCGAAGCTCGGCAACACCGACTGCACGTTGACCTTGCGCGCCAGCGCACCGTCCAATCCGTCGACAATCAGGGCCACGCCCAGCCACAGCAGGCAACTGGTCGGCTGGTTATCCAGCAGGGCAAGCGTTGCGAGGAAGGCAGTGACCACGCCGGTAGCAGTGAATCCATGGGCACCCCATGCTTTGAGCCTGGCGATGTGTAAAGTTGAAATCACGGGGGCGTTCTCCAGAAAGTGAAGCATGCCAGTCATCGCCCTCATCTGGCGGGCGGCGGCAAACCGGTTCGGGTTGCAGGTATCGACCGGGCATCCGGGAATAAGGTTCACCGCCTATGAATCTTAGCTGCGCCGGAAAAAAATACCGCGCAAAAATCGGCGCTGTGTCAGCCAAACGGTGGTGGCGCATTTACCGGCGAGGACTATCGTTGCCTGACTGATCCCCCCCTTCGATGAGGACATCGTCATGAACACCAGCGATCTGCTCGAACAATTACTGCGCGCGGGCCAAGGCTCGATGGCGCGACAGGGCGGCGGTGGGACGTCGGCTCAAGGTGGCCTCGGTGACTTGGGCGGGCTGCTCGGTGGCTTATTGGGGGGCGGTAGCGGCACCAGCGGTGCCGGCGCCGGTGGCATGGGCGGGCTCGGCGGCTTGCTTGGCGGTTTGCTCGGAGGTGGTTCACCGATGGGCGGTGCAGCGCAATCGCGCTCCGGCGGTGGCACGCACTACGCCGCGCTCGCCTCTCTGGGGATGATGGCGTTCCAGGCGTATCAAGCCTGGCAACGCAGTCAGGCTTCGCAGCAACAACAGGCGCCGCAACAGGCGATGCGCACCGTGGATATGCTGGCCGGGCCGGAAGTCGAAGAGCACAGCCATGCGATCCTGCGTGCCTTGATTGCGGCAGCCAAGGCTGATGGCCGGTTCGACGACGCTGAAAAACAGCTGATCAACGCCGAAATCGCCCGCCACACTGACGACCCGCAATTACAGCAATGGCTCGATGAGGAAGTTGCCAAGCCGCTGGATCCCGACGACGTGGCGCAGTCGGCAACAGATCAAGCCATGGCTGCGGAAATGTACCTGGCCAGCGTGATGCTGGTGGATGATCAGCAGGATGCCGAGCGCACTTACCTGGATGAGCTGGCGGCGGCATTGCAGATCGAACCAGATTTGCAGGTCCATCTGGAACAGCAGGCCAAGGGTGGAACCGTCTAGGGGCCTCTCAAGAACCCTGCGGCTTGGGGACCAGAAACGTCACCCCGAAACGCTCGGCCACTTCGAATATCCGCGGCAGATCCTCAGGCACCTTGAACTGGTCCATCGCCGTGAAAAACTGCCCGCCTCGCGGATCGGACACAACGCCGATCATCTTCGCGGTGCTGCTGATGTTCTTGTAGGCATGAACGGATCCTGCCGGGATATGCACGTAGCCCCCGGCCGAGACGGTGGTGGATTTGCCTTCGACGGTGACCTCGACCTGCCCGTCAACCACGTAGAACGCCTCGTCCCAAGGGTGAAAGTGCGGTGGCGGGCCGCCTCCCTGCACGCCTTCCTGGATATGCATTTCGAAGGGTTTGCTCATATCGCCGCCCGCGAGGACCGTGATCGTCTCGCCCACGACGTTGACCGATGCCGGTGGGGCTTGGAGGACGTGAACCGTGCGCATGATTGCTCTCCGGGGATGAGGCTGCACCTGCCGATTGTAGGCCTTTGAACGTCTGCCGACAGCCGCGCCGCAGAGCCGTTGGTCCGGGTAATTTTGACGACGATGGAATTTTTTTCGTGATGACTCGCTCTGCTGAGGGAGGGACGTGCTGATCCAGCGCCCTGCAGCGACCCGCAGGTGAGCCATGAACAAGAATCTCGACGACTACAACCGCATGCGCGATTTTTCGGCGACGTCTGAGCCGGCTGCCGTCAAGCGAGCCGGCCGCAGGAAAGCCAAGGATCATGCGCTGCAATTCTGCATCCAGAAGCATGATGCCTCGCGCCTGCACTACGATTTCCGCCTGGAACTCGACGGCGCGCTGAAGAGCTGGGCGGTGCCCAAAGGGCCGTCACTGGACCCCAAGGTCAAGCGCCTGGCGGTGCATGTCGAAGACCATCCGCTGGACTATGCCACCTTCGAGGGCAGCATCCCCGAAGGCCACTACGGCGCGGGCGATGTGATCGTCTGGGACCGCGGGGTGTGGATTCCCCAGGAAGACCCGGCCAAGGCTTACGCCAAGGGGCGGCTCAAGTTCGAACTGCAAGGCGAGAAGCTCGCAGGCCTGTGGAACCTGGTGCGCACTCACATGCCGGGCAAGCAGGAGCAGTGGTTCTTGATCAAGCATCAGGACGGCGCCGCCAGAGCCGAAAGCGACTACGACGTCGTCGCTGCCGAACCCGATAGCGTACTCAGCGAGCGCACCATCATTACCAAATCAGCCAAACCAGTCAAACCCAAGGCGGTCAAGCGACCAGGCGCCCCGGCACGCAAGGAAAAACCCGCGCCACTCACCGGCGCGCACAAAGCCAAACTGCCCGACCAGATCAAACCGGAACTGGCGACGCTGGTGGAAAAGGCCCCGGGCGGGCAGTGGAGTTATGAGGTCAAGTTCGATGGCTATCGAATCATGGCGCGCATCGACCATGACGACGTCAAACTCTTCACCCGTAACGGCCACGACTGGACGCACAAGTTGCCTGAGCAGGCCAAGGCTTTAGCCGGCCTGGGCTTGGAGTCCGCATGGCTCGATGGCGAAATGGTCGTGGCGGATGATCAGGGCATTCCGGATTTTCAAGCGTTGCAAAACGCCTTCGACGCCGGTCGCAGCGGCAAGATTCTTTATTACCTGTTCGACTTGCCCTACCTCAACGGTGTGGATTTGCGCGAGGTGCCGGTCGAAGAAAGGAGGGCCGCGCTGGCGACGGTGCTGAAGACGAGCAAAGATCCGATGCTGCGTTTCTCCGACGCTTTCGGCGAAGACCCGGAAGCCTTGCTCAACAGTGCCTGTCAGATGCGCATGGAAGGGTTGATCGGCAAGCGCCTGGGTTCGCCTTACGTGTCCCGGCGCAGCAGCGACTGGATCAAACTCAAGTGCAAACACCGCCAGGAGTTTGTCATCGTTGGTTTCACCGATCCCAAAGGTTCACGCAGTGCCTTCGGTGCGTTGCTGCTGGGGCTGCATGATCGCGACAGCGGCGAGCTGCGCTATGCCGGTAAGGTCGGCACCGGGTTCACCGAGGCCACTCTGGGCAGCATCCATGCACAACTCAAACCTTTGCAAACGAAAAAACCGGCCGTGGTCAATTCACCGAGCGGGGCGGAATTCAAGGGCGTGCATTGGATGAAGCCGCAACTCTTGGCCGAAGTGGCCTTCGCAGAAATGACCAAGGACGGTTCGGTACGGCATGCAGTGTTCCATGGTCTGCGTGACGATAAGCCTGCCCAAGACATCACTGAGGAGCGTCCGAAAGCCGTGAAAACCACCTCCGCAAAAAAAGCCGCCGCCAAGTCATCTGCAGCGCCGAAGAAAGCTGAAGCGGCGCCGTCACAAATCGGCTTGGCTCAGGGCAAAGTGCGTATCACCCATCCGGACCGGGTCATCGATGCCACGAGTGGTACCACCAAAGTGCAACTGGCGCAGTACTACGCCAGTGTCGCCGAATGGATCCTGCCGCAGCTCAAGGACCGCCCGGTGGCGCTGGTACGTGCGCCGGACGGGATTGCCGGTGAGCTGTTTTTCCAGAAAAACGCCGAGCGCCTGGCCATCCCCGGCATCACCACCCTGGACCAGAAACTGACGGGCCAGCCGATGATGGTCATCAACAACGCCGAAGCGCTGGTGGGTGCGGTGCAGATGAGCACCGTGGAAATGCACACCTGGAACGCTACCTCGGACAATCTCGACAAACCCGATCGCTTCGTCCTCGACCTCGACCCGGACCCGGCATTGCCATGGAAACGCATGATCGAGGCCACCCAATTGACCCTGACGGTGCTCGATGAATTGGGGCTCAAGGCCTTTCTCAAGACCAGTGGCGGCAAGGGCATTCACTTGGTGGTGCCGCTGACCCGCAAACTCGGTTGGGATGAGGTCAAGGACTTCAGTCACGCGATCGTCACCCACATGGCCAAAATGCTGCCGGAGCGCTTTTCCGCGGTGTCGGGGCCGAAGAATCGGGTAGGGCGGATCTTCATCGACTACCTGCGAAACGGTCTCGGCGCGACGACCATTTGCGCTTACGCTGCGCGCACCCGCGAAGGCCTGCCGGTGTCGGTGCCGATCTATCGCGAAGAAATCGTACAGCTCAAGGGCGGCAATCAGTGGAACATCCACAACGTGCATGAACGCCTGGAGGAAGTGGGCGACGGGCCTTGGGCGGACATGAAGAAAACCCGGCAAACCATTACTGCCGAAATGCGGCGACGGGTCGGCATGAAAAAAACCTGACGTGCCCGGTTGAAGCTGCCGCAGGCTGCAATCTGTTGATCTGAACGACAAGCTCAACAGTTCTCAGCCTGCGGCAGTTCCTGCACAGACCGGGTATTACTTGTTGATGAACGCCTGGAAATCAGTGCCCAGTTTGTCGATCGCCGCTTTGAAATCCTGCGCGGTGATCTTCTGGCTTTCGTTGGAAAGTT
Source organism: Pseudomonas sp. Sample_16 (assembly GCF_004307665.1). NCBI lineage: Bacteria > Pseudomonadati > Pseudomonadota > Gammaproteobacteria > Pseudomonadales > Pseudomonadaceae > Pseudomonas > Pseudomonas sp. Sample_16. Next base: position 38,558 of record NZ_RCOB01000179.1, on the reverse strand, counting down.
GTTTGCCAAACACCTTGCGCACGACTTTGGCCATGGTCTGGTTGGTTTTGGCGTCTATGAACTCGGCTTCGATAAACAGTTCGGTGTCCTGATCCCGATGACCGGTAGCGGCTTGCGTTGCACCGACGACGGCGGCGATGGGCACGACTTCATACCATTTCATGCCTTCATTGGAAGCGCTCACGCCAGTGATGGCGGCACGCATGACCAGGGTTTTCGAACCGGCCGGTGCTGCGTTCGGGCTGGAAACCACGCGGTATTTCTGTCCCAGTGTGGTTTTCGCCTTTGTGGTCATGTAGTTCTGGATGTCATTGAGCGTTTGCTGATTGACCCGCTCGTTGGGCTTTGGCGCCGGATACAGTTCCAGTCGGTTGAATGCCACGGTGTTATAGGCATCGGGGTTCCACGATGGGCTCACCCAACGCATCGCCGTGCCGCCGCTGGGCGTTTCGACTTCCTGAAGATTGTTGTAGTCGGTCAGGTAACCGGAATACTGCGCCTTGTCGGTAACTTTGGAGGTACAACCTCCGAGCAGGAGCCCGGTCAATGCGACGCCGATCAGCAGGTTTCGGGACAGGTTCATAGTGCAGTGTGCTCCTTGAGTGAAATCGTTTTATCGGGCGCAGAAAGCAGCAACGCCACGTCATTGTTCAGAGCATAGGTGGCTCTTGGCGTAATGCACTGTGAATGTTCGATTACCATCCGACACGCACATCTGCCGTCGTCACGCCCAAGTGTCATAGCCGTTGCCGCAGCGCCTGTGCGTCAGCGTCCGTAGCGTGAGACAAGAGCGTAGGTTTTAAACACGAATTATCCAGAGCGAGTTGCCAATCAAGTGTCGCTGTTTAATGCGTTCACCGATCAACAAACGGAAACCGCGACCGGAGGAATCAGTCGGTTAATTATTCGGTTACGCCTGTATTTCAGTTGCTACGCTTTAAACCTGACCTCATCTGTTCGGGGAGCAAGCGATGTCACTTCAGCTTCAGCGTGTTCGGAGGTTGTTTTTCGGCCTGGTCACCGGATTGCTCGCCGTTCCCTTGCTGGCGGCCGAGCCTGTTGCGGTCGATGCGCCGAAAAATCAGCTGGAACCCAAAGCGCTGGAGATCCTCAAGGCCATGAGCGCCAGATTGGCCGGCGTTCAGGGCATGAGTTTCAAAGCTACCACCACTTATGAGCGCCCCAGTCGTCTGGGGCCACCCCTGGCGTACAACACCGTGGCGCTGGTCAATGTTCAGCGCCCCGATCGCTTGCGTGTTCTGACCTCCGGCGATGGCCCTGCGACCCAGTTCTACTACAACGGCAAGCAAGCCTGGGCCGTTGAACCGAAGGAGAACCTGGTGGCGCAAGCTGACGCACCGCCCACCATCGATGCAACCCTCGAGGCGGCGTATCAGCGGGCGGCTATATATTTTCCCTTCACCGATGTGATCGTTTCCGACCCCTACAAGGATTTGGCCAAGGATATGCGCTTGGCGTTCTATATCGGTCAGTCAACGGTGGTCGGCGATACCGCGACCGATGTGATCGCCTATGCCAACGACGTGGTGTTTGTCCAGGCCTGGATAGGTACGCAAGACAAGTTGCCGCGCATGTTGCGGGCGGTGTTCCGTGATGATCCGACACAATCCCGGCATCAGGTGGCATTCAGTGACTGGAAGCTCGAATCAGCGTTGTCGGCAGATTTCTTCAAACCACAACACATTGAAAATGCGCACCGCATCCAGTTTGCACCGCCTTCCGACTTGCGTGCCCCTGAAGGGGTTAAACAGCCGGTTGCCAAACCCTGAGGGAGGAGTTTCAAACATGCATGGACCCACATTGAAGTTTGCAGGGTTGATGGTCGCGCTGCTGAGTTGTGAGCAAGCGTCGGCCTGGTACCATGCTGCCGGTTTTGGACGCTCGTTCGGCGGCGCTGACTCGTGGAGCCATTCAGGGGCGTTTGGTTCGGCTTCAGGCGGTGGTGGCAGCTGGAGCGGTCAAAGCAATCGTGGTGGTTCGGTTTCGGGCGGTGATGGTAGCTGGAGTGGTTCGGGCTATCGCGGTGGTTCGGCTTCCGGTGGTGGCGGTAGCTGGAGCGCCAGTGGCGAAAACGGCGGTAGCGCCTCAGGTGGCGAGGGCTCGTGGCGGGGCACAGGTGCCGAAGGTGGCACGGCTTATGGCGGCGAGGGCGCGTGGCACGCCGAAGGTGAGAATGGCGCCACTGCCAGCGGGTACCGTGCCGATGGCTATGGCACGACGGTCTATCGTCCGCAGACCTATGGCACGAGCTACTACCATCCCCCGACGGCAGTGTATGCCAGCAGCGGTTGTTACTACTGCGGTTACAATGACGGCGTCAATCCTGCTGCGGCAGCGGCCGCCGGGGTCGTGGCCGGTAGCGCGATCGCTGACTCGACTGATCAGAACGTCAATAACAATGCCTGGAGCCAGGGCTACAACGCCGGCATGATGGCGTCCGCTCCCCCCACCATGCCGATGGGTGCGACGTTTGCCAGTCTTCCTTCGGGCTGTGGATTGAGGACAGTGTCTGCGGGCACTTTTTATCAATGCGGCAATTCGTGGGTGCGCCCTGCGTACGGCGCCAACGGTGTTTACTACACCGTGGTCCCCATGCCCTGAACTCACCGAAATCCCGGTGTTACTCAGGCATCGCGCAACAAGTCATTGGCGTTAAGCACTTCATAGGCGATCTCCGGGCGCTTTTCCATGGCGCGGCGAATCGCCGCCGGAATCGATGCGCGGGTCTTGCGGCACAACCCCGGCAGTTCAGCGACGTAAATGCCGATGCCGCGCATGGTGCGCACTTCGTTGAGACTGGGGACGATGTCGACGCGGATGCCCAGTTGTTCGAACATCCGCCGTTGCAGGTGCTCCAGGTCCTGAAGGCTCGAAAGGTTTTCCAGACGTTCGATCAGGCGTTTTTCTTCGGTGCGCGTCAGAAACAGGATGCGCACGTCCGCGCCCGGGGTTTCGAGCAATGGGTCACGCCCGCAATCGCAGGCACCGGGCGGACAGGGTTGGCGGATCGGTGCAGAGGTGGTCATGGGGTTCAATCATAGAGCGCTGCGTTCGGGTTTGCCCATAGGGCTTTCAAGGGTTTTATCGAGTGATTCAGAGCGGATCAGGCGGTTGCTGACAAAACCGAACAGTGTGAAGCCGAGGAGGGTGACCACGCCGCCGAGCATCAGCGCCTGTTCGCCGGAACTGAATAGCGCCAGATAGCTGTAGGCCGACGCCACCCAGGCAACGATGTTGGTGGTCAGCGCCTTGCGCGCCGGCACGCCGCGGGCCTTTTGTATCGCCATCAAGGCGGCCATGGAGAGGATGTACGGCACCAGATTGGTGACCACCGCGAGGTTGACCAGGGTGTCGAATTGATTACTCAGGTTGGGATCAATGGTGAACAGGCCCAGCGCCGTTTGTACCGCCAGCAGGATCAGCATGCCGGCAATCGGCGTGCCTGCCTTGTTGGTCCGCGCGAATATCGGCAGGAAGTAACCGGTGTCCGCCGAGCTCTTGTAGACCTGGGCGATGGTGAATTGCCAACCCAGCAGTGAACCGATGCACGCCAGCACCAGCAGGCCCATGACGATATTGCCGACCGCAGGGGTGAACATTTTGGCGAACACCAGGCCGAACGGTGCGGTGGAGGCGGCCAGCTCAGGATTGTCGATGATGCCGGCGATGACATTGGTGGACAGGATGTAAATCACCGCAGCACCGAGGGTTCCGCCGAGCACGGCAATCGGTACGTTCCTCTCGGGGTTCTCCACCGCGTCGGAGTTGGCGCACGCCGATTCCAGGCCCAGAAACGCCCACAATGTTATCGCCACGGATGCCCCGGCCGCTTCGAACCAGCTCTTGTCGTGGGGGTTCCAGCCAGCCACATAAATACTGCTGTCGAACCAGAACCAGCCAATGGTCGAGACCAGCAGCACCGGCGCAATTACCCCCCATACCGTGACCGCACCGATCCGCCCGGTAATCCGCGCGCCACCGAAATTGGCGAATGTGGTCATCCATAGCAACGCAATGGTCGCCAGGCCCACTTGCAGCGAGTCAAGGCGCAGGTCGAACAGTTCTTGTATGTAGCCCACCGCAGTGACACTGATCGCGACATTGGCAATCAACAGTGAAAGGCCGTAGGTGTAGTTCGTCAGGTAGTTGCCGGCCTTGCCGAAGGCGTATTCGGCGTATCCGCCCATGCCACCGGTTTTTCGACTGAGCATGCCGCATCGCGCAAAGGCGTAGGCCAGCGCGAGTGATCCGGTGGCCGTCACCAGCCAGGAAAGAATCGAAATGGCGCCGACTTCCGCAAGTTTCGAGGGGAGCAACACAATCCCCGAGCCCAACATGTTCACCGCAGTCAACATGGTCAGTTGCCCCACACTCATTTTCTTTGCGACTGACATGCGCTGCCTCGTTAGTTGGTCAAAGCAGTGTTAGCTATAGCAAAGTATTGAAATGCCGCAAGAAATGCCCGGCAGCCGATGCGTCTTCAAGGGATATTGCAGAAGAGGCATTATGCTGGCCCCCAGATTGCTCGTCTGTCGCCAGAATCACTTTATTTTCAGTTGGTTAGGTGGAACGCATATGCGCAATGTTTGGGGCGCGCTGATCGCTGTCAGCGTTGCGGGGCTGGCTGTGTCTGCCCAGGCAAGGGAACTGAAACCCAATGATCGTTATATGTGCAGCTGGGGGGCGGGCACGGCGGCCAGAGCGCAGGAACTCAAGTTGTCCGGGGTTTCTCTTTACGCCGCGCGGCAAAAAATCCAGCACTACAAGTTCGACAAATCGTGGATGCGCATGATGGCGATGGGCATTACCGAGCAGACTTACGACAGCCCGACGCGGATCAAGCCGGCGGCGGTGCGGCAGAGTTTTTATGATGATTGTGTGAAGTACAAGTTGGCCAGGAAATGAAGTGCCGAAGCAGGCCTTGGTCGGATTGGCCTACGGGTTGACGCACGCCGACTATATTGAAAGGCCGGGTCCGTCGCAGGTTCAGCATTAATCATGACTGAGAGGCGTCGGGTCTGACGTGCGTTTTTCTGATTCACCTGAAATTGTGCAAACAACCTTTCAATCAGGAGATCATCATGACCCAGCTCGACAAAGTACTGTACACCGCCAAAACCCACACCACTGGCGGCCGGGACGGCGCCTCCCGCAGCTCCGACGGCATTCTGGACGTCAAGCTGTCGTCCCCGGGCACGAACGGCGGCGGCACCAATCCCGAGCAACTGTTCGCCGCCGGTTGGTCGGCGTGTTTCATCGGCGCGATGGGGGTGGCGGCCAAGGAGCTGAAGGTCGCACTGCCCAAGGATGTAGCGGTCGACACCGAAGTCGATCTGGGCACCAATGAAGGCGGTTACCTGTTGCAAGCTCGACTTAATGTCAGCCTGCCGGGACTGGATCGCGAAACTGCACAAAAACTCGTGGAAACCGGCCACAAGTACTGCCCGTACTCAAAAGCCACGCGCAACAATATTAATGTCGAGGTCAAGCTCGTTTGAGTTGAAATAAAAAAGGTCCTGGCGAAGGTTGTTTTAATAGCCGTATTGCCAGGACCTCATCGACGACAATAAGGTAAGTTTAAGTTTGAAAGAAGCTCGCCAATCTTTATGATCCCTCTGACTCAGTATCGAGAAGGAAATGCGCAGTTCGCTGCCTCTGTTCGACGTGAGTTGAGTGTGGATCTGGCTCGATAAATAGTATGACTGTTTTAGTTGCTGGGGGCGTAAATGACAATGGCTCGCTATCAGTCGTGTTTTTTTGCTGTCATGACAACTAGTGGATCCAATCAATAATGTCAAAGGTCATGTAATTCAAGCGCCTCAGCTAGAATGGGGCTTGACGAGTAAGTTGGTCGCTTAACGTGGAGCCAGTGGTACTTCCAACTGGCGACCGCTTGTCGGTGGCATGCCTGAAAAATGAACATTTCGCGGCTACGGGCCTCAGACTCTCCAGCATGGCATCATGACATGCTAGCGAAATCGTAAAAAAAAGAAGTGGAAACGCGACCTCAAATGCAGTGATTGCAAATGGGGATTTTTTTATCCTGAATTCAAGAGGTAACAACTAAGCTGACATCAATTTCCTAATCTAATCAATAGGGTTTCAAATAATAAACCTATGGTTTGGTTTTCTTGTATGAGTAAGGTCGCTCAGGGTTATTTAATAAGCCCCTGAAGTGTACTGTCGAATAAGGTGGAGAAAATACCGTGGCAATAAATACAATCATGAGCCTGATCGAACATAAAGAATTCATGGAGTTTTTGCGGCTGGGCGTGGTGTACGTTCATTTGGTCGCTTGTTGCGTGGCGATCGGTTTGGTGTTGACCAGTGACATTGCAATGGTCAGGGATATGTGGAAACGCAAGGCATTCACTGAACACGATCATGCGCACATGGAAAGTCTGCAGAAGTCTGTGGTTCTGGCATTGATCGGTCTGTGGGTGACAGGCGCTGCCATCATCGGCATCGATTACCTGGGAAAAGGCACGGAATATTTCATGAATCCGAAGCTTCACGCCAAAGTGATTATTGTTTTGCTGCTGACCTACAACGGCATTCTGCTACACCGCCTGGTATTGCCCGCACTGCAGAAGGCCGGCTCCTTGCTCGAGCTCGGGTTCAGCGCCCGAATGATGGCTCTTTTTTGTGGTTCGCTGTCGGCAGTGTCCTGGATGTATGCCGCCATGCTGGGTGTCGGACGACCGCTGGCCTGGAAATACTCTCTCTCCGAACTCTTGATGGCCTACCCGGTGCTGATCGTGCTGGGCTTCTTGACGATGCTGGCGCTGACTGAGCGAGCCAAACGCCCCAATACCCTCATTGCACCGCAGTGGGCGCACTGACCCTGTAAAGCGCAAGCGTATGGCAAGCTGACGCTTAGGTAAAAAAGGTCCTGGCGACGGATTCGGGAGCACCATCGCCAGGACCTGAAAGCGTCCAGTTCACCGGGCAGAGGTGAACCTCAACCTTCCTCGACATTATCAATGTGCTTGAACCGCTCGATCAGAAAGTCGATCAGGCTGCGTACCCGCGCTGACAAATGCAGCTGCTGCGGGTACACCGCATACACATCGGCCCGGGTCGGCGTCTGGTCTTCCAGCACCAGGCGCAAGCGGCCACTGCGCACATAACGGGCGATGTCCCACTCCGCCCGAAGCAGGATGCCATGCCCATCCAGCGCCCAATTCAGCGCTACCTCTCCATCGTTGCAGCCAAGGGCGCCATGCACTTTGATGTTTTCCGTGTGACCGCCGTTGGTGAAGCTCCAGACGCCATAGGGTGATTCGTTCTGGCGGATGAAAATGCAGTTGTGGTGCTGCAGCTCCGCGAGTTTTTGCGGGGTGCCGTACTTGTCCAGGTACAGCGGCGAGGCACATAGCAAGCGCCGGTTGGAGGCGATCTTGCGCGCGTGGAAAGCGGCATCCGGCAAGGTGCCGAAGCGAATCCCCAGATCGAAGCCGTGGGTGGTCAGGTCCAGCGGGTGGTCGCTGATCTCCAGTTGGATTTCCACTTCGGGATAGCGGGCGTAGAACGCGGCGAGGGCAGGGCCGATATGCCGTCGGCCGAAGCCCAGCGAAGCATTGACCCGAATCAGCCCCTTGGGCGTGGCCCGGCTGCTGCTCACCAACTGTTCGAGCTCGTTGATCTGGGTGAGGATGCGCGCGGCCTGGGAGAAATACAGCTCGCCCTCGGACGTCAGGCTCATCGAGCGCGTGGTGCGGTTGACCAGGCGAATACCCAACCGGGCTTCCAGCGCCGTCAGGCGTTTGCTCACTGCCGGTGGGGTGATACCCAGCTCCCGGGCGGTGGCGGCAAGGCTGCCTTTGTTGGCCAACAGGTAAAAAAACGATAAATCCAGGGTCTGGTTCATTCGTAACTCAAAGTTATTTATGTAGTGATTTTGAGGAACTCACAGCTATTTGTTCACTACATATACTCCGCTCACACCCCGGCTGAACAGCGGGAACAACAAGAAATCGATGAGAGTGGAGTCAACAATGAGCGCATACAAAATTGCTGCAGTACCCGGTGACGGCATTGGTGTGGAAGTGATCGCCGCAGGCGTCGAGGTACTGCAGGCCCTGTCGAAAAAAACCGGCTTCGAACTGGATTTCAAACATTTCGACTGGAACTCCGACAACTACCTGAAGAACGGCTACTACATTCCCGAAGGTGGCCTGGAAGAGCTGAAAACCTTCGACGCGATCTTCTTCGGCGCGGTCGGTGCGCTCAACGTGCCGGATCACATTTCCCTGTGGGGCTTGCGCCTGCCGATCTGCCAAGGGTTCGACCAGTACGCCAACGTACGCCCGGCCCGTGTCCTGCCGGGGGTGAAAAGTCCGCTGCATAACGGTGACCAGATTGACTGGGTCGTGGTGCGCGAGAACTCCGAAGGCGAGTACTCCGGCAACGGCGGTCGTGTGCATCGCGGCTTGCCGGAAGAAGTCGCCACCGAAGTGTCGGTGTTCACCCGGGCCGGGGTCGAGCGCATTCACCGCTTCGCTTTCGAACTGGCGCAAAGCCGCCCACGCAAGCACCTGACCATGGTCACCAAGTCCAACGCCCAGCGCCACGGCATGGTGCTGTGGGACGAAATCTTCTATGAAGTGGCCAAGGATTTTCCGGATGTGAAGATCGACAAGGAACTGGTCGACGCCGTGACCACGCGCATGGTGCTCAAGCCATCGACCCTGGACGTGATCGTCGCCACCAACCTGCACGCCGACATCCTCTCCGACCTGGCTGCCGCGCTGTCCGGCAGCCTGGGTATCGCACCGACCGCCAATCTCAACCCGTCACGCAAGTTTCCTTCGATGTTCGAACCGATCCACGGCTCAGCCTTCGACATCACCGGTAAAGGCGTAGCCAACCCGATCGCGACGTTCTGGACCGCGGCCATGATGCTGGAACACCTGGGTGAGGTCGCCGCGGCCAAACACTTGATGTCAGCCATCGAAGCGGTGACCGAAAGCGGTCTGCACACCCCGGACCTCGGCGGCAACGCCACCACCCGCCAGATCACCGACGCGGTACTCGCGCTGATCAACCGCTGATCTTTCCCGGCGATTCAAAGTAGTACTGCGGCACAACGCCAAGGGGCGGATCGGTGGATCCGACCCCTGGGCATTTCCTGACAACAATAAAAAATCAGGGCCCTGTCATGAAAAGAATACTTGGCAAACTCTACGTACAAGTGCTCATTGCGGTGATCCTCGGCGCCATCGTCGGGGTGTTCGTTCCCGAAACCGGAACGGCGCTCAAACCCTTGGGCGATGCGTTCATCAAACTGATCAAAATGCTCCTTGCACCGGTGATCTTCCTGACCGTGGTCACGGGCATCGCCCGCATGGAAAATATGAAGGAACTGGGGCGCGTCGGCTTTCGCGCACTGCTGTATTTCGAGGTGGTGTCGACGCTGGCACTGGTGGTCGGCCTGGTGGTGGTCGATGTGTTCAAGCCCGGCGCGGGCATGAACATCGATGTCGCGACGCTCGACACCTCCAGCCTGGCCACCTACACCTCGGCGGTGAAACACGCTTCGTTCATGGACTTCGTCATGAACATCATCCCCGACACCATTGTCGACGCCTTCGCCAAGGGCAACGTACTGCAGATTTTGCTCTTTTCGATCCTGCTCGGCATCGCCCTGGCGCATGTCGGGCCGCGCGGCAAAGTCTTTGTCGATACGCTGGACAGCCTGATGCAGGGCATGTTTCGCATCGTCAACATGGTCATGCGCCTGGCACCGATCGGCGCATTTGGTGCAATCGCGTTTACCATCGGCAAGTACGGTTTCGGCTCGCTGTTCTCCTTGGGCAAACTGATGGCCTGCGTGTACCTGACCTGTGCCGTGTTCGTGATCTTTGTTCTCGGCCCGATCTGCCGCTACAGCGGGTTCAGCCTGTGGAAGTTCCTCAAGTTCATCAAGGAAGAACTGTTCACCGTGCTGGGTACCAGCTCTTCGGAATCGGTACTGCCGCAGATGATTTCCAAGATGGAAAAGGCTGGTGTATCAAAACCCGTGGCCGGGATGATCATCCCCTCCGGTCTGACCTTCAACCCGGACGGCCAGGCGATCTATTACACCATCGCCGCGATCTTCATCGCCCAGGCGACCAACACGCCACTGACCCTGACCGACCAATTGATCGTCCTGGCGGTGCTGATGTTCACTTCCAAGGGCTCGGCGGGGGTCACCGGTTCCGGCTTCATCATTCTGGCGGCCACGTTGTCGTCCCTCGGGACCATTCCAGTGGCGGGGATGGTGTTGCTGCTGGGTGTCGACCGTTTCATGTCGGAAGCGCGGGCGATCACCAACACCATAGGTAATGGCGTCGGCACCATGGCGATCGCCAAATGGGTCGGAGCGCTGGACACGGTGAAAATGCACAAGGCCTTGAATGGTGAGGTTGAGGTGGAAAAGCCTGAGGCTGTGTTTGCGCCATCTGCAATGACGACTGAACCGATGTTGCCGAAATTGAAGGAAGCGTCTCGGGTGTAGGCCGGGTCAAGCGGGGTGTCAGGCACCAGCGATGCTGAATGTCGTGACGCCATCGCGGGCAAGCCATGCCCCTACAGGATTAGGGGTATGGTCGGGAACCTGCGCTGTCCACGTCCAGCGCCAAGGGCTAAACTGCGGCGATAACCAAAATAACGACGTGACCTGCCTTGTATGAAAATCCACCCATTACCGCCACTCAACAGTCTGGTCGCGTTTGAAGCGGCGGCGCGTCATTTGAGTTTCACCTTGGCTGCCCATGAGTTGAACGTGACGCAAGGTGCAATCAGTCGACAGGTTCGTTTGCTGGAAGACTATCTGGGCAAGGTTCTGTTCGAGCGGACCACTCGTACGATTCAACTGAGCCCGGCAGCCAGTCAGTACTATGAAACGGTGCGTGCGGCGTTGATGCAGGTGGCGCAGGCCACCGGTGAGATTCGCCATTGGCAGGGCGCCGAACAGGTGACGGTCGCCACCAGTACCGCAATGGCCTCGTTGTGGCTTTTGCCTAAAGTGACCGAGTTTCAGCGGGAGAACGAAGAGATCGATCTGCGGATCATCGCCCATGATCAGGTCAAGGATTTCTCCCGGCTCGATTGCGACCTGGCGCTGTATTACTGCAAGACACCGCCCAGGGACATGCAGGTCACGCCGTTGTTTTCCGAAGAGGTTTACCCGGTTTGCAGCCCGGCCTATCTTGCCAAGCATCCCGCCTTGAATACCCCTGAAGACCTGGCAGCCTGCACCTGGCTGTTTCTCGACGACCCGCAACGGGACTGGATCGGCTGGCCGGAATGGTTCCACAGCCAGGGCCTGAAAAAGGTCGAACCGAAACGCCGGATCAATATCAACAGTTACTCGATGCTGATCCAGTCGGCGATCAGCGGGCAGGGCATAGCGCTGGCCTGGTCCAACCTTGTCGATGATCACCTGCACAGTGGCGCACTCATCCGACCGCTCGATACGGTATTGAGAACCGATGCGCAATTCTGTTTGCTGGAGCCCTTGGCCCGTGGCGGGATGCGCCAGAGCGTTAAACGTTTCCGCAGCTGGTTGTTGAACCAGCTTCCGCCAGCGGAGGACGTCCTGTAACGCCGTCAACGGGGTCGAATTTCAATCTGAATCGCCCGGCATTTCGATGCCGGGCGATTTTTTTGCCCCGGGAAAATGCTCGCAAGCGTAAAAACATACGCTCGATATTTATGACAATAAGTCATGAATCGCGCCGGAAATATCGTTTGTCGAGACCCACCCTGTTTTCCCAAACTTGCCGCCAGCGGACCCTGGCCAACGAGCCTGCCGATCATTCAATACCGTGCCCAGCAGGGGAGAACAATAATGAGCACCATCCAACAAATTCCTGTGCATCACCTGGAAACCGTCCTCAATCCGATCCACGAAGCGACCGGCCTGAGCAACGAGTTCTACACCGAGCAACGTTACTTCGAACTCGAGCGCGATCAGGTCCTGGGCAAGACCTGGGCCTGCGTCGGTTTCGCCAGCGACCTGGGCAAGGCCGGTTCGGTCAAGCCCATCGACTTCATGGGCTTGCCATTGTTGCTAATGCGTAACCGCGAAGGCCTGGTGCAGGTGTTCCACAACGTGTGCAGTCACCGCGGCATGAAGTTGGTGGAAGAGGCCGGTGAAGTGCAGGGCGTGATTCGCTGCCCTTACCACTCCTGGACTTACGACCTTAACGGCGGGCTGCGCGGAACGCCGCACGTTGGCGGCATCGACCAGCACAAAGACGAGCGCTTCGCCTGTGAAAAACATGGCTTGAAAGCCATCCGCAGCGCGATCTGGATGGACATGGTGTTCATCAACCTGTCCGGCGATGCGCAGCCGCTGGAAGACATGCTGGCGCCGTTGACCCAACGCTGGACCCAGTTCCTCGGTGAAGACGGCATGAGCTTGATGCGCCGTCGCCCGGGCCACGACGCCACCACCCTGGACATCAATTGCAACTGGAAACTGGCGGTCGAGAACTACTGCGAGGCTTATCACTTGCCGTGGGTTCACCCGAGCCTGAACTCCTACTCACGCCTGGAAGACCACTACAACATCATTTTTGACCAACACTTCGCCGGCCAGGGCAGCTACGCCTACAACCTTTCGGACGTCGCCGGTACGCACTTGCCGACATTCCCGGGCTGGCCGCTGGACCGTCTGAAGAATGCCGAGTACGTCGCGTTCTTCCCTAACGTATTGCTCGGCATCCAGGCTGACCATGCCTTCGCCATGCAGCTTGAGCCGGTTGCACCGGGACGCACCATCGAGCACTTGCGCCTGTTCTATGTTGGCGACGAAGCCGCCAGCAGCGACGAGTTCAGTGCCTGCCGCGAGGCGATTCTGGAGTCCTGGAAAGTGGTGTTCGCCGAAGACATAAGCTCGGTCGAAGGCATGCAGAAAGGCCGGCATTCCCCTGGCTACAAGGGTGGCGCGTTCTCACCGGAAATGGACATCCCGACGCATTTCTTCCACCAGTGGGCCGCACGTCAGTTGCTTGCCACCACGCCGTCCGCCTGAGGAGAGGTCCATGTATCCGATCGCCTCTCACTGGCTCAACTATATCGACGGGCAATGGAGCGACAGCGTCCAGCGCCTGACGGTCAACAACCCCGGCACCGCTGAGCCGGTCGCGACTATCGCCCAGGCCACCGTGGCCGATGCCGAGCGTGCGTTGCTGGCCGCTCGCCGCTGCGCCGACAGCGGCGTACTGACTCGCGCTCGTCCGGCGCAACGCGTGACCTGGCTACTGCGCATTGCCGAGGAAATCCGCGCCGTGGCGGACGAGGGCGCCTGGGTGCTGTGCCAGGAAAACGGCAAGCGCCTGAGCGACGCCAAAGACGAGTTCATCGAAGCCGCGCGCTACTTCGAGTATTACGCTGGCATGGCGGACAAGATCGAGGGCACCTCGATCCCGTTGGGCAACGGCTACATGGACTTCACCCTGTACGATCCGATGGGTGTCTCGGCGCAGATCGTGCCGTGGAATTTCCCGGTGTCGATCTGTGCCCGCTCGCTGGCGCCGGCACTGGCGGCGGGCAACGCGGTGGTGATCAAGTCCCCCGAACTTTCGCCACTGGGCATGTGCGTGCTGATCCGCGCCATCGCCAAGGCCGGTTTGCCCGATGGGGCGGTCAACCTGATTTGCGGCCGTGGTCGCGAGGTCGGTTCGTATCTGGTCAGCCATCGTAGTGTCGACCAGATCGTGTTCACTGGCTCCGTGCCAACCGGCCAGTCGATTCTGCGCGACGCCGCACAGCATGCGATTCCGAGCGTCATGGAGTTGGGTGGCAAGTCGGCCGCCATTGCCTTCGCCGATGCCGATCGCGAGCAATTGCTGGCGAGCGTTCAGTCAGGGATTTTCTTCAATGCCGGCCAGGTGTGTTCGGCGATGTCGCGGTTGCTGGTGCAGCGCGAGATTTATGAAGAAGTGGTCGAGGCAGTCGTTGCCATGGCCGAAGGCCTCAGCGTTGGCGTAGGTCAGGATAACGCCGACCTCACGCCGGTCGTCAGCGCCGGGCAACTGGCGGGCATCGAGGCGTTGTGCCGGCGAGCGATGGAAGACGGCGCCGTGGCGGTTACCGGTGGCGAAGCGTTTGCCGACCGAGCCGGACATTTCATGCGCCCGACGGTGTTCCGCGACGTTACTGCCGACATGTGCATCGCCCAGGAGGAAGTGTTCGGGCCAGTGCTGGCGATCATGCCTTTCGACACCGAAGAAGAAGCCATCGCGATTGCCAACGGCACCGAGTTCGGCCTGGTGGCCGGGGTGTTCACCCAGGACATCAGCCGCGCCATGCGCTGCACGCGTCAACTGAAATCCGGTCAGGTGTTCGTCAACGAATGGTACGCCGGCGGCATCGAAACGCCGTTCGGCGGCGTCGGCTTGTCGGGCTTCGGTCGCGAGAAGGGCCAGGAAGCCTTGTACAGCTACGTGCGCACCAAGAACGTAGCGATCCGGATTGCTGGGGAGTGAACGGCATGTTCAAGACTTGGCTTTGCATCGTTTGCGGTCTGATCTACGACGAGGCGCTGGGCTGGCCGGAAGATGGCATCCTTGCCGGCACGCGCTGGGAGGATGTTCCCCAGGATTGGGTCTGCCCCGAATGCCACGTCGGCAAGGCAGACTTCGAGATGCTCGATATCAGTGAACACACGCAGGCGGTCACCGCTGTCAGCGCACCGCCACCAGCGGTGGCGACGCCTGTGGTGGCTGCGGTAACGCGCCAGCCGATCGTCATCATCGGCAGCGGCTATGCCGGTTACGGCCTGGCCCAGGCGCTGCGCAAGGCAGATCCCAAGGTTGAGATCCGCGTGCTGACGCAAGAGTCCGGGCACCTGTACTCGAAACCGGCACTGTCGATCGGTTTGTCCCAGGGCAAAAGCGCCGAGGCGTTGTCCGGCGAATCGCCGCTGGCCATCGAACAGCGTTTGAACATCCGCGTGTACCCGCACTGCAAGGTGCTGGGCATCGACAGTTCGACACGACGCTTGCGCACCAGCTTCGGTGAAATGGCTTACGGCCAGTTGGTGCTTGCCAGCGGTGCGCAACCGATTCGCTTGCCGATCCAGGGCGATAGCTCAGCGCTGATCAGCGTCAATAATTTGCAGGATTACCACGGCTTTCGTGAGCGCCTGACCGGTGTGCGCCGTGTCGCGATCCTGGGGGATGGGTTGATTGGTTGCGAGTTTGCCAATGACTTGGCCCACAACGGTTTCAGCGTTGATGTCATCGGTCTGGGGCGTTGGCCGATGGAGCGTCTGTTGCCGGCCGAGGCCGGGCAGGTGCTGCAAAACGCTTTGAGTGATCTGGGGGTGAAATGGCATCTGCAAAACACCTTGGAAGCCATTGAATCCACGCCTCAAGGTTATCGCCTGCAACTCGCCAATGGCCAAACCCTCGAGGCGGATCTGGTGTTGTCGGCGGTTGGCCTGCGTCCTGACCTGAGCCTGGCAGAGAGTGCCGGTCTGGCGGTTGGACGAGGTATTCAGGTGAATGCTCAGTTGCAAACTTCTGCACCGGGCATCTACGCCTTGGGCGACTGCATCGAGATCGATGGACAACTGCTGCCGTACCTGGCACCGATCAATCAGGGCATTCAGGCGTTGAGCAAGACATTGCTCGGGCAATCCATGGCTGTCGACTACCCGTTGATGCCGGTGACGGTGAAAACGCCGGCCGCACCGCTGTGCCTGTTGGCGCCTGCCATCGCCAGCGAAGGTGAGTGGCGCTGCACGCCGACCGAAGATGGCTTGAGTGCCGGGTTCTACGACGCGGCGGGCAAGCTCAATGGCTTTGTCCTGCTCGGTCGCCAAGCGCAAACGCAACGCAGCGCATTGCTGCAGTCCTGTCAGCATTCTCAGCAGGCTGTAGCCTGAGGCCCGAATCATGAAAAACATCATCAACCTGCCATTCGATGACACGAGCTGCGGCTGGTATTCAGCATTGCCCGAGCAACCGGCGTGCAAGCGTCTATCGGGCGAACAGCGTGCGGATTACGCGGTGATTGGCGCGGGCTTCGCCGGCCTTGCCGCCGCCCGTCGCTTGGCCGAGCATCATCCCCAGGCGCGTATTCTGCTGGTGGATGCGCAACGGGTCGCCCAGGGTGCCTCGGGGCGCAACTCCGGTTTTGTCATCGACTTGCCGCACAAGTTTGCCCTGGAGCATCCGGACCCTGCGCACAAACAGCGTTTGCTGTCGCTCAACCGCGCCGCTATTTCACAGTTGCAAGGCCTGGTGCAAAACCATGGCATCGATTGCCAATGGTCCCATGCCGGCAAGTATCAGGGCGCCGTCGGTGCACGTGGCCTGGCTTATCTCGATCACTTCGAACGCCTGATGAGTGACCTCGGCGAGCCGTTCCGCAGAGCCGATTCCGCCGAATTGGCGAAGGTCCTGGGCACTGGCCATTACAGTGGCGCGATCTACACGCCTGGCTGCTATCTGATGCAACCGGCGGCGCTGGTGACGGGGCTGGCTCGCTCGTTGCCGGGCAACGTCGAGCTGCTCGAAGAGTCGCCCATCCAGCGTCTGGAACGTGACGGCCGTGGCGGCTGGATTCTGCACGGCACGGCGGGGCTGATTCGCACGCCGCAATTGCTCCTGGGCACCAGCATCTTCACCCAGGAGTTCGGTTATCTGCGCAATCGTCTGCTGCCGGTGATGACCTTCGCCAGCTGGACCCGACCGCTGAGCGATGCAGAGCTGGCCATTTATGGCGGCCAGCTGGACTGGGGGCTGACCCCGGCCGATCACGCCGGCACGACGGTGCGCATGACCCAGGATCGTCGGTTGATCATCCGCAACACCTACAAGCACGTGCCCAAGTACGGTCGCAGCACCAGTGATGGCATGCGTTCGAAAGTGCGGGATGCGCACCGCAAGGCATTCCTGGCGCGCTTCCCGCAGCTGGCCGACGTGCCGTTCAGCCATACCTGGGGTGGCGTCTATGCGATCTCGCGCAACTTCACCAACTTCTTCGGTGAGCTGGAGCCGGGTGTTCATGCGTCAGCCTGCGACAACGGTGTCGGTGCCGCGTGGGGCACCATCTCCGGAACGATGCTCGCCGATCTCGCGGTGGGTGCCGACTCGGCACAGTTGAACGATATTCGGGCGGTGACCGGCATGCCGTCGCTCAACCCGCCAGAACCATTCCTTGGCCTGGGCGTTCGCTCGCGCATTCATCTGGCGGCCTGGAACAGCCGGAGCGAGCTATGAGCCAATTGGCCAAAGGCAAAGGTCCGGTGCTGCGCATCGACCATTACGACCTGGACTTCACCTTCCGTGGTGGTCCGCCCGGCGCCGCTTATGTGGCGCGGGCCATCAGCAACGAAGTCTCGCCGAACATCGGCGTGGGCTTCGCCCGCTGGGAAGGCGCGCAGGTCGCCTGGACGGTGCTCTACGACGAAGTGATTTTCGTCATCGAGGGTTGCTTCGAATTGCGCGTCGGCGACGAGCTGTTTCAAGTCACGCCCGGGCAATTGCTATGGATACCCGAAGGCACCGAACTGGTGTACGGCGGGCATGCCTTGTTCGGGTATGTGGTGCATCCCGGCAACTGGAAGCAACTTCACGGCTTGGCTTGAGTTGTAAATTATCCGGGGAGCGGCACGGTGATAAGACTGACAAAAACTTTCGGTGCGCTGTATCTGGCCAGCTTGCTGATGCAGTTGGGATCGACCTTGCTGATGACCTATCTGGCGCTGCGCCTGAATGCCTTGGGGGCGAGCGAAACCGCAGGTGGTGCGTTGATGGCCGCCAATGCCTTGGGCATGGTGTTGGGCGGCTGGGTCGGACGCAGCTTGATCGCACAGGTCGGGCATATTCGAACCTATGCGGCGTGCGCCGGGCTGATTGCAGCGGCGGTATTGGCCCATGAGTTCAGCACGTCCCTGGCGTTCTGGCTGGTGCTGCGCGGGTTGGTCGGGCTGGCCATGATGTGCCAATTGATGGTGCTGGAAAGCTGGCTCAACGATCAGGCGCGCACCGAGCAGCGCGGCAGTGTGCTGGCGCTGTACATGGTCGCCAGTTACGTCGGGATGATGCTCGGCCAACTGGCCTTGAGTCTCGACGAGGGGCTGGGCATCCGCGCTCTGCTGGGTGTGGCGATGGTATTTGCGCTGTGCTCGGTGCCGGTGGCACTTACTCGCAGTGCACATCCCACGGCGGTGCCCGCTGCCTCGATCGACCTGCGGGTGTTCGTGCGGCGTATTCCGCAGTCTCTGATGACGATTCTGGTGTCCGGCATGATCAACGGCAGCTTCTACGGGCTGGCCGCGATCTATGCGAGCAAACAGGGACTGGAAACGGCGCAGGTCGGCCAGTTCATGGCGTTGACCATCGGCGCGGGCTTGCTGGCTCAGTTGCCTTTGGGCTGGCTCTCGGATCGATTGTCCCGTGCGAGTCTGATTCGCGCGGTGGCAGTTTTGCTGGTGCTCGTCTGCCTGCCGCTGGGTTTCAATCAAGCGCCTTCGTTCGTGACACTGCTGTGGTTCGGTTCGGCGATCGGCTTTTTGCAATTCTGCCTGTATCCGCTCGGTGTAGCGTTGGCCAACGACAACATGGAACCGCAGTTGCGCGTTTCACTGTCGGGCATTCTGTTGATCACCTTTGGCGTCGGCGCCTGTTTCGGACCGCTGATTGCAGGTGTGTTGATGGAATGCTTCGGCACTTCAAGTTTTTACTTTTTCTATGCCGGCAGTGCCGCGCTGCTCGCACTGTGCGTGGGCCAGGCGAAAGTCACGGGCAAGCACCTGCAACAGGACGCGCCGCTTCAACACCCATCGACACCCAACGGCATTGCCAGCTCTAACCTGGTGTCTTTGGCTGACCCCGTAAGTGAGTGCACGGATCGGCGCTGAATGGAGGAAGGAGGAGCGGTTTTATTGATGCGTTTTTCTCATGAGTCGGTGACTAAAAATGGTTTGAACGAAGGTCAGGTTTCAATCATCTTGGCGATGCTGCCAAAACCGAGTTAGACCGGATTAAATCTGCAGATAAACAGCGTGCTGACGTCAGATATCAGGCGATAGCTATGTTGCGGAATACTCTCTAAAACCCTTAAACAAAAACAAAAGGGGAAAACAATGCGTGCGCAATCAGGCATGTTAAAAGGCTTGAACCCGAATGTGACCGTCGCTTCGATATTGGCGGTGATTTCGTTTGTTCTATTTTGTGCATTCAAGGATGAGCAGGCTGCCAAAGCCTTCGAAATGGCTTCGATATTTATCCTGCATAACTTCAAGTGGTATTACCTCGCCTTGATCAGTGGCGTACTCGGTTTGCTGCTGTACATCTCCGTCAGCCGTTTCGGCAATCTCAAACTGGGCGCTGAACACGACCGGCCCGAGTTCAGTTTCGCGTCATGGATCGCCATGCTGTTCAGTGCGGGAATGGGCATCGGTTTGATCTTCTGGTCCGTCGCCGAACCCATGCTGCATTACGCCGACAACCCGTTTTCCAAGGGTTTGACGGACGAGTCGGCCACCCTGGCGATGCGCATCACGCTTTTCCACTGGGGCCTGCACCCATGGGCGATCTTCTCCATGATCGGTTTGAGCCTGGCGTATTTCGCCTACCGTAAAGGTTTGCCGCTGGCGCTTCGTTCGCTGCTGTATCCGCTGATTGGCGACCGCATCTACGGATGGATCGGTCATGTGGTCGATATCATGGGCGTCGTTATTACGGCCTTCGGTGTTTCTCAATCACTCGGCCTGGGCGTTGTACAGATCAATACCGGTCTGCATCAGGTATTCGGTATTCCGGTAAGTGTTGGTTTGCAGTTATCCATTATTCTGTTTGTGAGTATTGTTGCGTGCATTTCGCTACTGGCCGGTTTGTCCAAAGGCATGAAGCGAATCTCTACACTTAATATGTACTTGTCATTCATTTTGATGCTGGCAGTACTTGCCATTGGTCCGACCCGTTACATTCTCAACTTGATGTTTGAATCCACCGGCGACTATGTACAGAACATTGTTGGCCTGAGTTTCTGGATGGACACGCAGAAAGACAGCGAATGGCAAAACTGGTGGACGGCGTTCTACTGGCCGTGGTGGATGACCTGGGGCCCGTTTGTCGGTCTGTTCATTGCGCGAATTTCCAAAGGCCGGACCATTCGTGAGCTGGTGATCGGCGCCCTGGTGGTGCCGACCATGGTGACCATTTTGTGGATGTCGGTGTTCGGTGGCGCAGCGCTGAAAAACGAACAACAGGATCGCCAGGCTTATCAGGCATCCGTTGCCAGCCAGGTGGTGGGTCAGGAACAACCGAAGTTCGAAGGCGGCACAGTGCTGCTCGCGACCAAGAAAGAAACCACGGCGGCGATGTTCACGCTGGTCCAGTCACTGGATGGCCCTACTGTTGGCGCCGTTCTGTCGATACTGGTGTGCGTGTTGCTGGGTGTGCACTTCGTCACCACGGCCGATGCCGGAACCCAAGTGTTGTGCACCTTGTGTGCCTTGGGCAGCACCAACCCGCCGAACTGGATCAGGTTGCTCTGGTGCATTCTGGAAGGGGCGATTGCTGCGGGCCTGCTGCTGGCGGGTGGGCTGAAAGCGATTCAGATGGCGAGTATTGCCGCCGGTTTACCGATTGCGATGTTGCTGCTGGTGATGTCGTACACGCTGATTCACAGCCTGCGTAAGGAAATGCCGAGCGTGCCGGCGTGGACGCCAGCGGTGGATCGCGTTCCAGGCCAGGCGGTTGATCAGGCCGAGCGTCGCGACGCACCGTCGAGTGTACCGTTGACTGCCGCATAAACCTGTTGGATCGCAGCTGCCGAAAAAACCGAAACCGTCTGCTCAGGCTGACGGTTTCGGTTTTTGTCTCCTGTCGAAAAGCGCGATTCATGCGCAAGGATTTTGTGGGTCTTGCCCAATCCCAGTGGGCGAAATCTGGCGTTCAGCCTTGGGCAATTGGTCGAGGCGTACCGACAACTGAGGCAGGTTGCGTTCAAGCCGACTCAGTAATTCATCCCGTCATCAATCGCGATGCCCTGCGCTCGCATGGCCTTGATCAGTTCGCCGCGGGTGCCGGGCAGGTTGAGCATGGTCTTGGCCCGCAAAGTCGCGACTTCTTCGGCGCTGTACGGCTGGTAATCCTTCGGCACGCTGTTGCCGGCCATACCGTCTTCGCGCATCAGCCAGTTGAGCAAGTCGGCCAATTGCGCGTTGTTCAACGCCGATTGCGACATGCCTGGCACACGTACCAGGAATTCGCGGCCACCGGGGACTTTCAGGAAGTTGCCGACAAAGCCCTTCATCCGTGGTGTGTCGTTGGCGGCGGAACCGCTGCCGTCGCCCAGATGGCAGCCGGCGCATTGCAATTGATAATTCACGCCGACGCTGTAGTTGGCTTCGGCGATGGGCTTTTGCAGTTCTTCGTTGCCCGGTGCGTGGCGCTGGTTGGGATTGGGAATGGCCCGGGCATGGACGAGCGGGGTGGTCATGAGGCAGGCCAGGCTAAGGATGAGCAACTTACGCATGACATCTTCCCTACAGGAGAAAACCGAACCTGTAGGCGCCAGGCTTGCCGGCGAAGACGTCCATGAGAACGCCTTCGCCGGCAAGCCTGGCGCCTACGAAAAACACACGCAAAGAATGCCGGTTGCACGGGCAATCGGCGGAAATTGCGTGCTTAAACGGCGACGCCGCGAATGATCGAAACGGTGCAGTGATAGATGTGCGATTTGGCGGCCAGGCACCAGTTCACGTCGTTGTTGTTGAACGGGCGGTAGGCCGGTTCCTCACTGTCGTTACGGGTGCAGGCGCACTGGGCGCAGCTTTGCTTACCGCAGCAGTCGTTGTACGAAATGATGTAGTCCTTGCCATCGGCCGGGTTGCGGCAGGTGCCGATCCAGGTCACTTGCGAGGCTTCGGTGCCCGGTGGACAGGATGTCACCGAACCACCGCAGCAGCTGCACAGGAAGCCGTCGATGGAGCAGTAACGCCAGTAGTCGCAGCTGTTCGGATCACCGGGGTCGCCGGCTTTCGGGTCAGTGGCGGCCAGCGCCTTGCTGGTGCGATCCAGTGGCAACAGCAGGGGCAGGGCGGCACCGGCCACCATCAGCGAGCCCATGCGCGCCAGCAATTTGCGGCGTGAGGTGGTGTCGGCAACACGGCGCGTCGAGCGCTCGAACAACAGATCCAGCAGTTTCATGAAGGTCTCCCTGCCTTAATCAGTGGCTATGGCCGTGGCTGTGGTCATGCGCGTGGTCGTGGGGCTGAGCATTGAGGTACTGCTGCAGCGTCGCGTGTTTCAAGTGTTCAACCTCGAACAGGCTGTCCAGGTGCTCGCGGGAATTGACCAGGCCCTTGGCGCGCAGGGTGCCGGACTGGTCGATCAGCGCGGCGTATGGCAGCTTGCCGATCTGATAGGTCATGCCCACTTCCGGACCGACCACGTAGGTGGCGTCTTCCAGTTTGTGCTCGCGGATCAGTGCTTGCTGGGCGTCCATGTCGCCGTCGCTGACGAACACCACGTCGAGGGTGCCGGCCTGTTCTTTGGCGATGGATTTGATCGCCGGCAGCAAGGATTTGCAGATCGGGCAGGTCGGCGAGAGGAAGAACAGCAGTTGTGATTTTTCCCCGGCGTAGCCGAAGTTCACCGGGCGTCCCTTACGGTCAGCGGCGGTGATTTGCGGTGCGGCTTCGTTGACGGCCACGCCTTTGTCGACCATCAGCGCGCCGGCCGGGGCGAGACGACCATGCAGCACACCGATCTGACGGACCAGGCCCATGACGACAAACGCCACGGCCACCAGCAACACCCAGAGCAGAACGTTGGAAACTATCAAGCCTTCCATTTTGATTACCTACCAATCAATTTGAGCAGAAGAGGGGAGTTCGCCAGCAGGCCATCGGCCGCGGCGTAGATGAGCAGCGCGACAGCGGCGGCGGCCACGGTCACGAAGCCATCGAACACAGTCATGTCGCGCACCACCGGCGCCACGCTGGCCAACAGCGCCAGCGCCACCAGCACGCTGTTACGCAGCAGCAGGACCGGACGCAACGGTTGCGCCTGGTCTGGCCCGGCACAACCGCAGTCGATGTCGCGGCGGCCGCGCCACAGGTTGATGCCGATAGCGGCGGCGTACAGCGCCAGCAGGCTGGCCGCACTGAACGCCGCCCAGCCCCGGCTGAACGAGACCAGCAGCGCGAAAGCGATGGCCAGTTCCAGCAGCGGAATCAACCGTGCGCTCGGGCGTACCAGCGCCGCTGGCAGCAATTGATAGTCCGCCAGCTGCTTGGCGAAGCGCGCCGGTGCCCGCAGCTTGTGGGTCGCTGCACTGGCCAGCAGCGCCGAAATGGCGAGTGCGCTGGCAATGATGAAGATCGGATCTGATTGCATGGCCGAACCTCGTTCAGTAGCTCATGACCTGAGTCGCGGTCTTCGCGACTTTTGCCATGCTGCCGGTGTGCTTGTTGGTTTTGAGATCGAAAATCTGCAAGCCACCTTCAACGTCGGTGCCCAGCAACAGCGGCTTGTCGTCACCGGTGGCTTGCATGCTCCACACCGGTGCCGGGGCTTCCAGGGTGGCGATTTTCTTCAGGGTCTTGAGGTCATAGGCCCAGATGAAAGTGCTCGGGTCTTCCCACTTCATCGGTTCGTGGGCGTCGTGCATCAGCACGTACAAGCGGTTCAGTTTCGGCGCGACGGCCATCAGCTGCCAGCCACCCGGTGCCCAGCCGGCTTTCTTTTCCTCGTCGGTGGTCAGCGACCAGCTCGGCAGGATTTTCGGCGTGTCACCGGAGAAGTCCACGGCGCGCACGGTGCCAGTCGTGGTGGTGAAGTAGTAGGTGTCACCGACGTTGACCGCACGCTCTACCAGTTTCTCGGCATTCGGATCGAAGAATGGCGTGCGGTTGCGCGCTGTTTCCTGGCCCTGGTCGTTGATCGTCACCACTTGCAGGCTGCCGTCGCCGCACAGTGAGGCGAAGCGGCGCTTGCCGACCGGGTAGTTGAGCACGCAACCAGGGATTGCAATTTCGGTCGCGACGGCCTTGGTCTGGGTGTCGACCACCGTCACCGAGGTCGACGGGGTGAAGTTGTAGACGTAGACAAAACGGTCATCGCCGCTGGTCTTCAGGCCGTAGCGCTGGGTCAGCGACTCGGCGCGCTTGTTCGGAATCAGCACTTCCCAGGCCGGCGACAGGGTCGAGCTGTCCCAAGCGGTCAACACGTCGGTGCGGGTGCCACGGGTGCCACGGGAGTACCAGATGTCGGCGCTGTAGATCAGCTTGCCGTCATGGCTCAGGGTCGAAGGCGCGGCGAATCCGGTTGGCACCATGCCCAGCACGCGTTTCTGATCCGGGTCGACCACGGTGACACGGCCGGCGACAAAGCTTTCGAACTCGACATCGACGACAAACGCGCGGTGCGGTTCAGCGGGGAACGCCAAGGTGGTCTGGCCGATGCCGGTGTCGGCGGGCAGGTCCGCACGGGCACTGTTCAAACCGAGTACAAGCAGGCTCAGGCCTAGCGCTGACTGTACGGAGATCCTGTTTGTTCGCATAAGGGGAACTTCCTGAATTGTTGGTAACGCGGATCGCGGGTGAGTGGGCAGATTCTGACAACTCAATAGTGCCTCGCCCGCCAACCCCGGGAATTGCCCTGCCTGCCAAGTGTTTGTGTATCTGTGCCAGTGTCACAGTGGCGAGGGCGCTTGCTCCCGCTGGGCTGTGAAGCAGCCGCCAAACTGGTGCAGGCGATGGAAGGTTTTACGATTGCTGCGCACTCGAACGGGAGCGAGCTCCCTCGCCACAGGATTTATGATCGTTCCCATGCTCTGCGTGGGAACGATCAACAAACCCCGGGAATTGCCCTGCCTGCCGAGTGTTTGTGTATCTGTGCCAGTGTCACTGTGGCGAGGGAGCTTGCTCCCGCTGGGCTGCGGAGCAGCCCCCGAAAGGGTGCAGACGATGGAAGGTTTTACGATTGCTGCGCAATCGAACGGGAGCGAGCGCCCTCGCCACAGGATTTATGATCGTTCCCAGGCGGAGCGTGGGAACGATCATGTGGCGAGGGGGAGGGTGAAGGTAAACACGGCGCCGCAGGGTTCCAGGTTCTGCGCCCAGATATCGCCACGATGACGACCGATGATGTTCTTGCACAGCGCCAGGCCGATGCCGTTGCCGCTGACCTTGGACGAGAAAAAGCCATCGAACAGCTTCTCCTGCGCCTGGGCCTGGATGCCGCGTCCACAGTCCTCGATACGCACCAGCGCCACGCCGTTGTCGCTACTGGCATGGATGCGCAACAACCGCCGTTCGATGGGTAGATCGGCCATTTCTTCAATGGCGTTGAAGGCCAGGTTGAGGATCACCTGGCCGATCAGCACTTTTTCGCAGCTCACCCGCAGCGGCTCGGGGGAGGTCACGACGTCGACCCGGACCAGACTCGGATCGGCGCGCAAACTGATGAAGTAGCGGGTTTCACGCAGCAGCTCATTGAGGTCGACCAGCTCTTCGGACTGCTCAAGCTTGACCACGTAATCGCGCACGCTCTTGATGATCACCGAGGCGTGCTCGATCTGCCGCACGGCATTCTGCAAACCCCAGGCAACGCCCTCGTCGGTGTCGCCCGTATTGCCCAGGCGAATCACTGTGCCTTCAATGAAATTGCGGGTCGCCGCCAGCGGTTGGCTCAATTCGTGGGCGATGGCCACGGCCATTTCACCCATGGCGTTGTAACGCGCCAGGTATTCGAGTTTCTGTTCGCTGACCCGCCGCGCCTCTTCGGCTTGCACCTGCTCGGTGACATCGCGGAACAGCAGCAGATGGCCGACCAGGTCGTCCTCGATCTCGATGTAGCGGCAGGTTGCGTCATGCCAGCGCCACTCGCCGTCACGCCGCTGAACTTTGTAATGCACGCTGAACGGCGCGTGTTCCGGCGTTTCGTTGGCGAGTTGTTGCAACAGTCGCTGACGTGAAGCGTCGTCGCACCAGGCCAGAAAGTTCTTGCTCATCAGTTGGCGCACTTCGCTGGCGAGCAAGTGTGCGCCGGAGTCGCTGATGAAACGGATATCGCCCTGCGGGCCGAGCACCGCCACACCTTCGGCCAAGTCCTGCATGAACGCCTTGAGTCGACTTTCAAAGCGCTTGAGGTCGCGTTTGACCTTGTCTTCTTTGGAGATATCGCGGAACTGAACCATCAATACATCGCGGCCATCCAGGTGCACCAGCGTCGCGACGGCCTCGGACAGAATCTCCACCCCTTGCTTGGAGCGATAGCACCACTCGATGGCGCGTTGACCGGTGCGCGCAGCGCCTTCGAGCCAACGCAAACCCACCGAACGTCGGTATTTCGGCGCGTCGCGGGTCATGTCCGGGGCTTTGAGGGGCGTCAGCTCCTCCAGGGTAAAGCCCAGCGCCGCCAGGGCAGCGGCGTTGGCCCAGAGGATTTCCTTGGTGTGCGCATCGTGAAGAATGATGCACAGCGGCATGGCTTCGATCAGCGCATGGAAGTCGTTCGGTTTTGGCAAATACATCGCAAGGCCCTTGGCGGCAGAGGGTTCCGACGGTGGAGCCGGAAGTATGGCGTTTTATACCCGCTCGCGCATGGGGATGCGCTCAGAGGTAAGGGGTGTCGGCCTAGGGGTTTTCTTTAGTCCGGGGGCTGCACGCACCAATAGTTGCGCCGCAGTGCGGTTTTTACACTGGACCGCAATGCAAGGGGCTCCACGCCGACCTCTGTAGGAGCAAGGCTTGCCCGCGATAGCGTTCTCAAGTGTGCCATCGCGGGCAAGCCTTGCTCCTACAGAAAGCGGTGCGGTGCAGCCCTACTAACAATAATCAAAACGGAGAATGCCCATGCTGCGTTCAGCGGTTGCGCAACAAGACGCATCAATCGGCGTTGACGAGAATGTCGTCGACAGCCAGGCCTTTGCGCGGGTGCTGGATGAAGTGCGCCAGCGTCGCGAAGAATTCGATGCGGTCTCTCATGTGCCACGGGACATGATCGAGCGTTTCAAGCAAGTGGGCATCTACCGTGCCGCCACGCCGAAATGCTTCGGCGGCGACGCCCTGGCACCGGCCCTGTTCCTGCAAATGATCGAGCGTATCTCCGAAGCCGACGGCTCCGCTGGCTGGGTGGCCAGTTTTGGCAGCGCCGGCGTGTACCTGGCGGCGTTGCCGAAGCAAACCCTGGCTGAACTCTACGCCGACAGCCCTGACCTGGTGTTCGCCGGCGGCCTGTTTCCATTGCAACCGGCCGAAGCAGTAGAGGGTGGTTACCAGGTCAATGGCACCTGGAAGTTCGCCAGCGGCTGCAAAGGCGCGGACCTGCTCGGTGTCGGCATCGGCGCGGCGGGCGGCAAGCCACGCACCGCGGTGTTTCGCCCGGAACAAGTAGAGATCGTTGAAAACTGGGACGTGGTCGGCCTCAAAGGCACCGGCAGCCATGACCTGCGTGTGAGCGACAAGCGCGTCGACGAGCGCTGGACCTTCATCCGTGGCGGTGCGGCGACCATCGACGAACCGTTGTTCCGCTACCCGTCGATTGCCTATGCCGCGCAAGTACTGGCGGTGGTCAACCTTGGCCTGGCCCGCGCTGCTCTCGATGAGATCAGCCGCATGGCGGGTGGCAGTGGTATCACCGGCGCACCGAAACTGTCAGACCGCGCATATGTGCGCATCGAGATTGCCAAGGCCGAGGCCAAGCTCAGCGCTGCACGCGGCTTCTTCTACAACGCCACCGAACAGGTATGGAACTCGATTCTCGCTGGCAACCCGGTCACGCCGGAGCAGACCAGCCTGTTGCGATTGTCCGCGATTCACGTGTCCCAGGCCGGTGCCGAAGTGGTGCAAAGCGCCTACAGCCTGGCCGGGACCACCGCCATTTACCTGCGCCACCCGTTGCAACGCTACCTGCGCGATTCGATGGTGGTGACCCAGCACGCCTTCCTCAGCGAAGGGCTGTACGACGGCGCCGGCTCGGTGTTCCTCGGCGTGCCGCCGTTCCCGGGCTACGTCTGAATTTCATTACTTTTTCAAAGGATCAAGAGCATGTCCCAAGCTACCCAGGAACCGCTGCGCGTCGTCTTCTGCATCGGCATCACCCAGAACTTTTTCGACTTGCCCACCGGCGAAGGCCTGAGCGTGTGGAAAGGCTTCAGCCAGATGATGGGCGATCTCGGTGCGATGCCCGGCATCACCGTACTCGGCGCCATGGATGACGACCGCTTGATGGTCGGCCCGTCCACCACATCGCCGTGGACCGTGTACATCATGGCCGACGTCGACTGCCATCAATCGGTAATCGACGCCTGCAACCTGTTCCGCACCACGCCAGTCGGCCAGTACAGCCTGTGGCGCTACGCCAAGATCGAAGCGCGCATCGGTCGCCCGTTGACCATTCCCGATGCAGCCAAGGTGTAAGCCATGAACGAGGCCGTGCTGCAGCGTCTGGCGACGCTCGAAGGGGAAAGCGCAGTGCGCCGCCTGATGGCGCGCTACATGGACCTGTGCGATGTGCCGCGGGCGCCGACCTCTGTCAGCGAGCTGGCCCGGTTGTTCACGGTCGATGCGATCTGGGAAGGCGTTGGCAGTGTGACCGCGCAGACCTTTGGCCAGCATCGGGGACGTGAAGCGGTGGCCGCATTTGTCGGTGGTTACCTGCCGCCTTCGGATCATTTCCGGCTGAACCTGCACTACCTCACCAGCGAATCGATCGTGGTCGACGGTGAGGGGGCGCAAGGGCAATGGATCATGCAGCAGATTTCCACCTACGCCGATGGCCGCAACGAATTGTTCGGCACCCGACTGAACATCGATTTCAGTTGTGTCGATGGTGTCTGGCTGATCGCGCATTTCCGCACGCAACGGCTGTTCAACAAGGAGCTGAATGCATGAGTACTTTCATCAGCGAATTCCTCCTCGGCGGCAGCGGCAAACGCGTGGCCATCAAGGACTCCATCGACATCGCCGGCCACCCGACCCGCTCGGGCAGCCGCGCGTTTGCCGATGCACCGGCGGCTAGCAAAAACGCCGAAGTGGTTGACGCGATCCTCAGCGCCGGCTGGCAGATCGTCGGCAAGACCAACCTGCATGAACTGGCGTTTGGCGTCACCGGGATCAACGACTGGACCGGCACACCGATCAACCCGCAAGCAGCGGATCGCGTGCCGGGCGGCTCGTCCAGCGGTTCGGCATCTGCCGTCGCCGCTGGCCTGGCAGACATCGCCATCGGCACCGACACCGGGGGTTCGGTGCGGGTCCCGGCGGCGTGCTGCGGGGTGGCCGGATTGAAGCCGACTTACGGCCGGGTCAGCCGTGTCGGCGCCCATCCGCTGGAATCCAGCCTCGATTGTGTCGGGCCGTTTGCCAGAACCATGGACGACTTGATCGCAGCGATGCAGGTGATCTGCCCGGGCTTTGCCATTCAAGGCTTGCCGGGTGATGGCGCCAAGGTCGGCTTCCTTGAAGTGGCTTGCGACGCGCACCTGCAAGCGACCCTCGGTGCCGCCGCCGACCGCGCTGGCTGGCACCGTAGCAACGTGCATTTAAGCGAGTTTGAAGCGGCGTTCGCCGCCGGCCTGACGGTGATCAATGTCGAGAACTGGGCGGCTTTCGGTCACCTGACCGGCAAGGGTCTGATCGGCGCCGATGTCGAAACCCGTCTGTTGGCCGCGAGCCGCACCACCCGCGAAGAACTGGCCCAGGCCGAAGCCGTGCGCACGCGTTTCACGCAACAGGTGGATGCGGCGCTGGAAGACTTTGCCGTGTTACTGCTGCCGACACTGCCGACCCTGCCGCCAACCCTCAGCGAAGCCCGCGCCGGCAGTAAAGCCGTGGCCGGCATGACCCCGCTGGTCCGCCCCTTCAATCTCAGCGGCCATCCGGCGCTGACAGTGCCGGTGGAACTCGATGGCGGCGGGCTGAAAGTCGGCCTGCAGATTATCGGCCGTAAAGGCCAGGACGAGCTGGTCTGCGCCTTTGGTGCGCAGCTCCAAGCCTCTACCCATCAATCATAAAAAGAAGCCATGAGGAGAACCGCATGAGCACTCATGAATATCAGCTGATCGCGACGTCGAAAAGCCCCGAAGAGCTGGTCCAGCACGACCGTGTCGACGTCTCGCTGTACAACGATCCGGCGCTGTTCGAAGCCGAACTGGAAAAGATTTTCTACCGCACCTGGGTGTGGGTCGCCCACGAAAGCGAAGTGCGCAACAGCGGCGACTTCAAGACCGCCACCATCGGCCGTCGCCCGGTGATCGTGGTGCGCGACAAGAAGAACAACATCAATGTCCTGGAAAACCGTTGCCGGCACCGTGGCGCCACGGTGTGCGAGAAGCACAAGGGCAACGCCACCGGTTTCACTTGCCCCTACCACAGTTGGTCCTATGGCCTGGACGGCAAGCTGCGAGCGCTACCGTATCCGGATGGCTACGAAGGTATCCTGGAAAAATCCGAATTGCCGCTGACCAGCCTGCGCGTCGAAAGCTACGCCGGCATGGTGTTCGCCAGCTACAACGACGAGATCGAACCGCTGGAAGACTTCCTCGGCGGCGCCAAACACTGGATGGACCTGTTCATGAAGCAGGGCGCCGGTTATCCGATCAAGACCCAGGGCGAACACAAGTTCAGTTTCAAGGGCAACTGGAAGATCCAGCTGGAAAACACCACCGACGGCTATCACTTCCCGATCGTGCACAAGTCGTTCATGTCGTCGGTGGATGAAGAAACCTCGGAAATGCTTTCGTTCATGACCGACGAACAAGCCGTGACTCACTCGCTGGGCAACGGCCACAGCGTCATGGTGATGGTGCCGGAGCACGTCGATCTCGATCACGACGACGGCACCGAACAGTTGCAGGAACGCTTCGCCCACGTCACCGAAGAGCTGTCGAAAACCCTGCCGGCCGATCAGGTGCGGCGCATCGTGCGCTCGCTGCACGGCGCCGGCTTCAACCTGAACCTGTTCCCCAACGTGGCGATGTCGATGTCGTTCTTCCGGGTGCTGCGCCCGGTGTCGGTCACTGAAACCGAGATCCGCCACGTGGCCCTGGGCATGGACGGCGGCCCGGAAATCGCCAACCGCGAACGCATGCGCATTCACGAACACTTCCAGGGCCCGTTCGGTTTCGGCAGCCCTGACGACGCCGAAGCCTGGGACCGCGTGCAGCGCGGTTCGTACGCGGGTGTCGACGCGCCGATCCTGGTCAACCGCGGCCTGAACCGCGAAATCACTGCCGAAAACGGCGACAAGGTCAGCCACGCCACCGACGAGGGCGGCATGCGCGGTGCCTACGACATGTGGAAAAGGATGATGAGCCAATGAGCAATCACGACACCCTGAACGGTTTTTCCGGCCCGTTGGCCCAGGCCATCGAATTCATCTGGCGCGAAGCCGAACTGCTCGACCACAAGCACTACGCCGAATGGGCGACCTTGTGGAGCGAAAGCGGCAAGTACATCGTGCCGATCGATCCGGACACCGAAGACTTTGAAGCGACCCTCAACTACGCCTACGACGATGCGCGCATGCGTGACCTGCGTATCGAACGCCTGACCGCCGGCTACTCGCCGTCGGCGGTGGACGCGGCGAAAACCATTCGCACGGTGTCGCGTTTCCGCCTGGTGGAAGCGGCCGGTGACATCGTCGAAGTGAATTCAGCGCAGTTGCTGTATGCCTACAAGCGCGGCGTGCACACGCCGTTCGTGGCCGACCTGAACCACCGCATTCGTTTCACCGATGGCGTGCCGAGCCTGGAGCGCAAAGTGGTGCGCCTGATCAACTCCACCGACAGCCTGAGCGCGCTCGGCTTCCTTTTGTGAGGGCACCATCATGAGTCGAGTAGCCCTCGTAACGGGTGCCTCGCGCGGACTGGGCGAGTGCATCGCCCGTCGTCTGCATGCGGCGGGTTATCGCGTCGGACTGGCTGATTTGCAAATGGACGGCGTGCAACGCTTGGCTTTGGAACTCGATAGCAGTGGTGCCAGTGCCGTGGCTATCGAACTGGATGTGCGCAACAAGGCAGATTTTCAGCGTGCCCGCGACGCGCTCGCCGAGCGCTGGGGTGGCACCGACATTCTGGTGAACAACGCCGGGGTGTCGAAAGTCGCGGCACTGATGGACATCACGCCTGAAGAATTCGACGAGTCGATGGCGATCAACCTGCGTGGCACCTTCGTGGCCTGTCAGGTGTTCGGTGCGCACTTCGCCGAACGTGGCTTCGGGCGCATCGTCAACATCGCGTCCCTGGCCGGGCAGAACGGCGGCACCGCCACCGGCGCCCACTATGCGGCGGCCAAGGGCGGCGTGGCGACGCTGACCAAGGTCTTCGCCCGGGAGCTGGCGCCCCAGGGTGTGACGGTCAACAGCATTTCGCCGGGGCCGCTGGACTTGCCGGTGGTCCGCGAAACCGTGGCTCCAGAGCGTCTGGAACAGATCCTCAAGATCATCCCGGCCGGCACCCTCGGTGATCCGACGTTCATCGCCGACAGTGTGTTGCTGTTGATCGCCGACAACGCCACCTCCGTGACGGGCGCATGCCTGGACGTCAATGGCGGACTGTTCATGCGCTGATTGTTGCCATGACTCGATCCATTGTGACGAGCGAGCTTGCTCGCGCTGGGCTGCGAAGCGGCCCCAAGCATTTTGCGACTGCTGCGCAGTCGAGCGCGAGCAAGCTCGCTCGCCATAGGTCAGTTTCTGGCTACAGATCCGTGCACGACCCAAGACATAACCAAACAACGTAAATTCAGGTGATGCAATGATGAAGGTGAAGATCGAAAGGATCGTCGACGAAGCGCTGGATATCCGTTCCTTTCGCCTCGTGCGCAGTGACGGCCAGCCGCTCGACACCTATGAGCCGGGTGCCCATGTCGATTTGACCGGGCCGACCGGTGTGACCCGCCAGTATTCGCTGTGCAGTCCGCCACAGGACCGTCGTGCCTATCTGGTGGCGGTAAAAAAAGAAGCGCAATCGCGCGGTGGCTCGCTGGCCTTGCACGAGCAAGTGGAAGAGGGCATGGAGCTGGAAATGGGCGCGCCGCGCAACCTGTTCCGCCTCGATGAAAGTGCCAGCGAACATCTGTTGTTCGCCGCCGGTATCGGCGTGACGCCGCTGCTGAGCATGGCCTATAAACTCGCGGAAAGCGGTCAGCCGTATCGCTTGCATTACTTCGCGCGTTCGGCGCAGTACGCCGCGTTTACCGAACTGTTGGCCACGCAATTCGCCGATCACGTGGAATTTCACTACGGCATCGAGCCTGCGGACCTGGACGCTGCCTTGAGTGCGTGCCTGGATCGCGCCAGTCCGGCAGCCCACGTCTACACCTGCGGTCCGGCGCCGTTCATGAACAAAGTGGTGGAAGTCGCCGCGCGCAGCCGCGCCGACGATGCCATTCACCTGGAACACTTCGCTGCGGACCCGGCAGCCAACAGCGCCCCGACCGGCACGTTCGAAGTGGAACTGGCCAGCTCCGGCGTGGTGCTGCAAGTACCGGCCGACACCAGCCTGGTCGACGTGCTGCAAGCCCACGGTTGCGACATCGACACCGAGTGCCGTGAAGGCATTTGCGGCACCTGCATCGTCGAGGTGCTGGACGGCGTGCCGGAGCACCGCGACAACTGCCTGTCGAACAAGGAAAAGGCCTCCAACAAGCAGATTTGCGCTTGTGTTTCCCGAGCGCTCTCCGCTCGTCTGGTATTGGACATCTAAGCGCTTTCTTCACTGGAAAGCGTGCGCCGGAGCCTGTTGAATGGCGCCTGGCGGCCATCGAGGGAGACGATGGTGCAAGACGCAACAGGTTTACCGAACCGCTCGACGAAGCGGTCGGCAATAACAACAAAAACACGTGAGGCTTTGCGGACATGACTACAGCATCGACGGTGCGCAACGAGGCGTTCGAAAGTTGGTTGAGCCAGGTGAACCAGGCCTGTGGGCGTTTCGATGCCCGTGCGCTGGACACCGACTTCTACGGCGAACTGGCGGAATTTCGCAGCGGTGCAATCAACCTCAGTGTGGTCGACATGGCGCACGTGCATTTGTACCGCACCAGCAAGGATGTCAGCACCAGCAGCGACGGCCACTATTACGCAGTGTTCCAGATGCGCGGCAGTTCACGGCTGGAACAGGGCGACAACCGCGCCCAACTGGGCTGTGGCGACATCGCCCTGATCGACGCCAGTCGCCCGAGTGACATGATCTACAACGATGATTGCCGACAGCTGTCATTGATTCTGCCGCGCCAGGTGTTCGAGCGTGGGTCGCATTTCAACGCAGTCAACTGCGCCACCCGCATCGCCGCCAGCAGCCCTCTGGCGTCGATGGCCAACAAACTCGTTCTGGAAACCCGGCAGCAGGAAGGCCTGGACATGCAGGAAAGCGAAGCCGTGCTCGATGCGCTGGCCAGCCTGTTGCTGCCGGGCATCAGCGTCCAGGACAGCGGCGGCGACGCCCATGAGCGGCAATTTCGCAAGATCATCGCCTTCATCGACCAGCACATCCGCGACGAAGAACTCTGCCCCGAACTGATCGCCCGTGAGGTCGGCGTTTCGGTGCGAGGCCTGTACCGGATGTTCTCCAAGCGCGGTCTGGTGGTGGCGCAATACATCAAGCACCGTCGCCTGGACTTCTGCGCGGAGAACCTGCGCCGCGCCGACGTCGAGCTGAAGCTCTCGGCGTTGTGTTATGCGTGGGGGTTCTCGGATTCGAGCTACTTCTCGTCAGCCTTCAAATCGCGCTTTGGCGTATCGCCGGGGGCTTATCGCAAGCGGTATAGCCAGCATTGACACCGCGTTATCGTTCATCGCCAGCAGGCTGGCTCCCACAGGTTGATCTCGGTTGTACCCAGAATTTGTGTTCACTGCAGATCCCCTGTGGGAGCCAGCCTGCTGGCGATGGCGGCCTCGTGACCGCCACAAATCCCTCAATGCCGCACCGGCTCTTCAACCGGCAGATGCAGCACTTCGCGCACCAGCATGGCGATGCTGGTCACGCCCATCTTTTCCTTGATCTTGGTGCGATGCACGTCGACGGTTTTCACGCTGATGTTCAGCTCCCGGGCGATGACCTTGCTGGCCTTGCCATCGATCACCAGCATCAGCACTTCCCGTTCACGGCTGGTCAATAACGCCAGTTTGCCTTGCAGGTTCTGCCGCTGTTGCTGATCGGCCTGGGCGTGCACCGCAGTCTTGAGCGCGGCCTGGATGCGGTCGATCATCTGCTGCGGGTTGTAGGGCTTCTCGACGAAGTCCAGGGCACCGTTCTTCATCGCCGTGACCGACATCGGAATGTCGCCATGGGCCGAAACGAAGATGGTCGGCAGGGTGCTGCCGCGCTGGTTGAGGATCTCCTGCAGCTGGAAACCACTGGTCTCCGGCATGCGCACGTCCAGCACCAGGCAGGCGGGCTGCCGGGGGTCGTACTGGCTGAGGAACTCTTCGGCGCCGGCAAAGCACTGGGCCTGCACGCTGACGGACTCCAGCAGCCACGCCAGTGAAGTACGCAGGTCCTTGTCGTCGTCAACGATGTAAACAATCGGTTTGCGGGTTTCCATCAGGGCTGCCACGAAAGTTTCTAATTATTGTTTTCGCACGCGAACGCGCGGCACGCATCGGCTCATCTTTTTGGAGCCTGTCAGCAGGATACCCACTGTCGCCGGCCCTTGCGATAAAGAAACCACCTAGTCGACTAGCGGAAACCCAACCTCACCATGGGGATCGTCAGAATGGTTGCCTCGCGGCTACCGCCTTAGTCTTGTTCCATCACCTACGGGCCGCAAATGGCGGTCCTCCTGAAGGAAGGGGCATCGACATGGCCGACCTGAGCCAGCAGCAAATCGACTTTCGCAACGCCATGGCGCAGCTGCCTGCTGCGGTGAACATCATCACCACCAACGGCCCCGGCGGACGCTGCGGCATCACTGCCAGTGCCGTATGTTCGGTGACCGATTCACCACCGACCGTGCTGGTTTGCGTCAACCGCAACAGCGCTACCCACGACGTGTTCCGCACCAACGGCCATCTGTGCGTCAACGTGCTGTGCGGCGAGCAGGAAGAGCTGGCCCGCCATTTCGCCGGCATGACCAAGGTGCCGATGGAAGAACGCTTTGCCTGGGACCTTTGGGACGACGGCGCCGCCGATGTGCCGGTACTGCGCGATGCCCTGGTGCAGCTGCAAGGGCGCATCAGCGAGTGCAAGGAAGTGGGCTCGCATTCGGTGATGTTCGTGGAGCTGACGAAGGTCGGCGTGCGTGAACCGCGCGATAGCCTGGTGTATTTCAACCGCTTGTTTCATCGCGTTGAGCATGCCAGCGCGGCGTGAACAAGACCGCGTTAACGTTCATTGCGGGCAAGTCGCTCCTTCATCCTGGAGCAGGCTTGCCCGCGATGGCGATCTAACGGACACCTTCAATGTCAGATCCTGAAACTTCCCACCAATTGATTGAGTCGCCCAGCCTGCTGCTCCAGTTCGGTACAGGCACGCAACGTCGCCTGCAGGTTCTCCACCCCTTGCTGATTCAATGTGTTGATCCGTGTGATATCGACATTCAGCGCTTCGACCACCGCCGTCTGTTCTTCGGTGGCGGCGGCGACGGACTGGTTGACGTTGTCGATCTCGCCGATCCGTTGGGTCACGCTGCCCAGACGCGTGCCGGCGAGGTTGGCGATGGTGACGCTTTCTTCGCTGTGTTGCTGGCTTTCGGTCATGGTGGTGACCGAGTCGCGGGCGCCCACTTGCAGTTCTTCAATCATTTGCTGGATCTCCAGCGCCGAGGCCTGGGTGCGTCCGGCGAGGCTGCGCACTTCATCGGCGACCACCGCAAAACCACGGCCCGCTTCACCAGCCCGTGCCGCTTCGATCGCGGCGTTGAGTGCCAGCAGGTTGGTCTGCTGGGAAATGCCCTTGATCACTTCAAGGATCTGCCCGATGTTCACGGTCTTGTCGTTGAGCACCTCGATGTTGGCGCACGAGGCCCTGATCTTGCCCGACAATTCATTCATCACCTCGATCGTGCGTTGCACCACCTGGCGCCCATCCTCTGCTTGTTGCCGTGCGGCGCAAGATTGATGCGAGGCATCGGAGGCGTTGTGCGCGATCTCTTGTGCAGCGGCGCCCAATTGATTGATCGCCGCGGCCACACTGCTGGTGCGGCTGGATTGGTCATCGAAATTGCTCAGCGATGAATGGGAAGCTTCCAGCACTCGCCGCGCCCCTTGATTGACACCCAGGGCTGCGGCCGACACCTCACGCATCGACTGATGAATACGCTCCACGAAGCGGTTGAACGCCGCTGCCAACTGGCCGATTTCATCCCGCGATTGCACTTGCAGACGTCGCGTCAGGTCACCTTCGCCGAGGGAAATGTCTTCCATGACCCGTGTCAACAATTGCAACGGCCGGGTGATGCGCTGGGCGGTGTACCAGATCAGCAGCAGGCCGAGCAGTGCAGAACCGCCGCCGAGCAGCAGTTCCAGCGCAGTGCTTTGCACACCCTGGGCTGCGAGTTGCTTTTGCAGGGTAGTCACGGGAGCCAGCAATACGTCTTGCGGCACGCCCACCAAAACACCCCATGGCGCGGCGCCGGCAATGGGTGGCAACGGTTCGAGCACCTTGATCTGTTGCGCGTCGACAAACACGTTTGGCTGGCCCTGACGCAAGGCGTCCATTACCTCGGCATTGTCCATCGGATGGCCGAGGCGGCTGACATCCTGGCTGTTGGCGGAGATCACGCCGCGGGGGCTGACGATGCTGATCTGACCATGGCCGTCGAACAGTGCCTGGGCGCTGGCTTCACTGTTGTTTTGCAGCGCGGCGAGGTTGATGTCGAGGCCGACCACGGCGATCACTTTGCCGTTTTCCAGCAGCGGGAAAGCGACGCTGGTCACCAGTTTGCGACTGCCGGAGGCTTCGTCGAAGTACGGTTCCAGTACGCATGCCTGACGCGTGTCACGGGCGCAGGTGTAGAAGGCGTTGTAGGGCGCGCCGCTCGGCCCCGGCTCGGTGTTGGCCAGCAGGCCTTCGTCGCCGATCACTGCCTGCAGTTCGCCGGGTTTGCTTTGCACCCAGTACAGGGAAAAGCGTCCGGTTTCGTTGCTGCCCAAGGCTGCCTGGTTGGCGAAGCCGGCGTCGGCGCCGTCCAGCGCGTCGGCTTCAAAAATGACGTAAAGCCCGAGCAGGTCGGGCTTGTCGATCAGGGCCTGATGAAGCTGAGTGCTCAGCTCCTGGCGTAGTTGTCTGGCGTTCAGTTGCCCCTGATGCTGGAGTTGCCTGAGGTACAGCAAATACCGCGACAACCCCTGGCCAAATTCGTGGGTTTGCATGAAGGTGCGTTGCACTTGCATGGCCTGGACTTTGCCCAGCGCCTGCATGTGCTCCTTGGCCTCGTCGGCGAGCATTTCACCGCTGGCCTCGGCCACTTGCTGGCTGCTTTTGTGTGTCTGGTAGAGCGATAACCCCATCAGCAAACCCACCACCAACAACAGGCAGAGGCCAGCGAGCAGGGCGATCTTGCTCTGGATCGTGAGAAATCTTTTGTGCATGGGAAATACCTTTTTCCGTGAAGCGAACCCGATCCCCTGTAG